>JANMIX010000072.1:0-6000 GCA_031376015.1 Acidimicrobiia bacterium
CCGGGATCTGGGACCCGAGGGCGCGCCGGCGTGATCCTGGTCGACCCTGCGGTGTGGCCCTTCCGGGGAAGGCGCTGGGCCCATCTGGTGTCGGACACGTCGTATGCCGAACTGCACGACTTCGCCGATCGTCTGGGCATCCCCCGCCGGGCCTTCCAGGGCGACCATTACGACCTGCCCGCCGACTACCGCGACCGAGCCGTGGTGCTCGGCGCCCAGGAGGTGTCGTCTCGGGAACTGCTGACCCGGCTACGGGCCGCCGGCTTGCGTCAGCCCCGGTCGGGCCGGTCCGCCGGTGCGGGCGGTGACGGTGACGGTGACGTTGCTGCTGCCGGTGCCGGTGCTTCCGCCGCCGGTGCGGTGGAGTCGCTCGCCGGCGAGCACAGGGCTCGCCACAGCGCCCGGTAGCTGGGGTAGACGAGGCCGTCGGGCTCGTAGCCGGCGGCCCGCAGTTCGGCGTCCATGGCCGGCAGGTTGCGCCACGGGATACCCATGTCGACGTGGTGGGCCAGGTGGTAGCCGATGTTGTAGGGCACCAGGATGAACCCGGCCATGCGCGACTGGGCCACGGCGTGGGTGGTGGCGCGACGGTCGGAGGATCGTTGCATCCCGCCGTGCTCGGCGATCGAGCGCAGGCGGTTGATGACCCGCCAACTGGTCATCCACGGCGCAAGCCAGAGCAGCGGCCACACCAACGGGTAGCCCAGCGCCGCACACAGGGCGAGGAGCACCACCTGGGCGCCGATGATGCGCCGTGAACTCGGGCGGACGGACTCCATGGACAGCCCCCGCACCAGACCCTTCAGGTTCTTCCAACCACTGTTGCCCCAGGCATCGCGCTTGAGGCGGCGGCGCAGCACCTCGGGCGCCACGGGGTACCCGTAGTAGAAGGCCATGTCGGGTTCGTCGGGGCCGAACTCGTCGCGGTGGTGCGCCATGTGGCCCCGCCGGTACAGGTCGACGGGGAAGAACGAGGGGTAGCCGAGCACCCAGCGACCGACCCAGTCGTTGATCCGCTTGTTGTTGAACAGCAACCGGTGGGCGGCTTCGTGGCCGAGGCTGGCGAACCGGGCGAACTGGGGCCCCATCAACAGGAAGGCCAGTACCCACCCCACGGGGCCTAACCAGATGCCACCGACCACGATGGCGATGGTGCTGGCCCACAGTGCGAACACCGACCAGGCGTTGCCGACGTCGGAGATGCGGCGCAGCTCGACCCGCAGTTCGGGAATCGGTTTGCCCGACGCCGTGAGCCGATCGGTGGGCAGCACCTCGGGGCGGAGCTCCGGTACCGGCACCATGGTGGGGGTCGTGGTGGCCACGGGTCCGATGTTACAGTCTCCGCACAGCTGATGAAACCCCGTAATGCCTCCGCGTCCGCGAATGCCAAGACCACGCCCGGCTTCCGACCGGGCGCCGTCACGGCGGACGCCCGGCCGCTGACCGCCCGCTCGGTGGCGGCCTCGACGCTGCTCGGCACCACCCCGCCCCGGCTGCCGGCCCGGGTGCTGGTGGCGGCGGGCGGGCTGTTCGGCATCGCCGAGGGCACGGTTCGGGTGGCGCTGTCGCGCATGGTGGCCGCCGGGGAACTCCGCAGTGACGACGGTTGGTACGAGTTGGTCGCCCCGCGCCTGCTGGGCCGTCAGGCGGGCCAGCAGGAGGGTCGAACCGTGCCCGAGCGCGGTTGGGACGGCCGCTGGATCACCGCGGTCGTGATCGCCGAGACCCGCACCGCGGCGCAACGGGCCCGCCTGCGCGACGAACTCCGGGCCCGCCGGATGGGCGAGTTGCGCGAAGGGGTGTGGCTGCGGCCGACCAACCTGGGTACCGCCCTGCCGTCGGTGGCTGCCGAGCAGTGCGTGACCTTCCTGGCCGCCGAGGTGCCCGGGGGCACGGTGAGCCGGTTGTGGGATCTCGACGGCTGGGCGGCCCGAGCCCGGGCCCTGCGCGCCGGCATCAACGAGCTGACGCGGCCGCTGGAACGGGGCGATACGTCGGTGCTGGCCGAGGGGTTTGTGCGCTCGGCTGCCGTGCTGCGGGCCTTTCGGGCCGACCCCCTGCTACCGGCCGAGTTGCTGCCGGCCCGCTGGCCGGGCGGCGCGCTGCGCGGCGACTACGAGCGGTTCGACGTGGCCTACCGGGCGCTGCTGCGCCGCTGGTTCGCGGCGAACGCCACCTGACGCGGCGCTTACCGCGGCGCGGTCTGCCGTCGGTTTGCCGCGAACTCCACTTGGCGCCACAACGCCTCGACCCGCCGCATGGGGGCGCCCGCCGCTGCCGCGGCACGGACCGGGGCGCCGTAGATGGCCTCAGTCTCCAGGTCGCGGCCGGCGTCGAAGTCGAGCTTCATCGACGTGCGGTAGGGCACCATCGAGTCGGTCATCGTCATCATCGTGTCGACGATCTCCTCGGGCAGCGGGGCGCCACAGGCGGCGGCCGCGTCGCGCACCTCCTGCATGAGATCCACCACCAGCGCCCTCGTCGAGGGGTCGGCCAGCAGCGCATCGGTGCCCGCGTCGAGCACGACCGACAGCCCGTTGAAGGGCATGTTCCAGACGAGTTTGCGCCAGCGGGCCACGGCCAGATCGGCCTCCGCGGTGGCCGGCACCCCAGCGGCGGCGAAGTCGTCGACCACACGCCGCACCACCGCGGTGACCGTGGTGGCGCCGTGCTCGGCCACGGTGAGGGGGCCGTAATCCACGTGGTGCACCGAGGCGGGGCCGTCCTTGAGGGCACACACGAAGCACAGCCCGCCCAACACCGCCGCGCCGGGGACGATCCTGGCCACCTCCTCCTCCACGCCCAAGCCGTTCTGCAGCAGCACCACCGCGGTGCGCGGCCCGACCATGGACGGTAGGAGCGTCCTCAGCGCGGCGTTGGCGGTGGTCTTGAGTGCCACCAGCACGACGTCCACCTCGGGCACCGTGGCCGGGTCGGTGTGCACGACGGGGCGCACGTGGAAGTCGCCCCACACCGAACGCACGGCCAGGCCGTCGCGGGCCAACTCCGCCGCGTCGGAACGGGCCAACACGTGCAGGTCATGCCCGGCGGCGGCCAGCATCCCGCCGTAGAGACCACCGACCGCGCCGGGGCCGAGGAGGGCGTAGCGGGTCACCGGCCCAACCGGGGGCACACGCGCTCCTCGCCGGCGGTGCCGAGCACGCCGTCCGGGTCGAGGAGTTCGGCCTGGATCTCCATCTCCGTAGCATGGCCTCCGTGACGATGACCCCGCCGCAGGATCGCCTGTACTTCCGCCAGTTGCTCTCCGGTCGTGATTTCGCCCGGACCGACCCGATCGCCCGCCAGATGGTCAACTTCGTGTACCTGGTGGGCGACCGGGAGACGGGCGAGGCGGTGGTGATCGACCCCGCCTACTCGATCCCCGATCTGCTCGACATCGCGGCGGGCGACGGCATGCGCCTCACCGGCGCGCTGGCCACCCACTACCACCCCGATCACGTGGGCGGCGACATGATGGGCTACACGATCGCCGGTGTGCGCGAACTGCTGGCGCTGGCGCCGATGAAGATCCACGTGCAGGCCGAGGAGGCCGAGTGGGTGAAGCGGGTGACCGGCGCGTCCGACAGCGACCTGGCCACCCATGCGTCGGGCGACACGGTGATGGTGGGCGAGATCCCCATCAACCTGATCCACACCCCAGGGCACACCCCGGGGAGCCAGTGCTTCTTCGTCGACAACCGCCTGGTGGCGGGCGACACGCTGTTCCTGGAGGGATGCGGCCGCACCGACCTGCCCGGCGGCGACCCCGCCGCGCTCTACGAGAGCATCACCCAGAAGCTGGCCAAGGTGCCCGACGACGCCATGCTGTTCCCCGGTCACCTGTACTCGGCCGAACCGTCGGCCACCATGGGCCAGACCCGCCAGTGGAACTTCGTGTTCAAGCCGAAGTCGCTGGAGCAGTGGCTCACGATGTTCGGCGGCTGATCACGCCCGGCCGGGGATCGAGCCCGGCCGCCATCGAGCCGGGGTCACCGACCGGATACTGCTTCAGCGCTTGGCGCCCGGCTTCTTCGCGGCGGGCGCATGCTCGGCCAGCCCCGCCGGGGCCGCCAGGGCACCGACCCAGCGGTGCACATCGGCCAACTGCGCCTTCAGCAGCGGCACTTCGTGGAGGATCTCGAGCTCGTCGCGCAAGTCCACCAACAGCGTACGCACCTCACCCAGAAGGCCCTCCACATCGAGCAGGGTGCGCTCGACCGTGCTCAACGTCGTGTCGACCGAACCGAGCGTGCCGTCGACGCGTTCGAGCACGCCATCGACACTGGCGACGACCCCATCGATCTTGCGGAACACGTCGGTGGGATTGGGGATCAGACGGGCCATCGGGGCCTCCATTGCGCCGAAGGGGAACGGGGCACGATGTCCGCCCGGACGGGCGAGGTCAAGCACCCTCGGGCCGGCCGCTCGTGCTCAGCGCGGCTCGCGGGGCAGCCCCAGCACCCGTTCGGCGATGATGTTGCGCTGGATCTCGTCGGACCCGCCGGCGATGCGGTAGCCGGGCGAACCGAGGACGTACTCCGTCCACGCGTAGGTCCCCCACTCGCCGGTGTCGGCGGTGAGCCTCGGCCCCAACAGGCGGCCAACCAGTTGGGCGGTCATCCACATCACCTGGGTCCACGCCAGCTTGCCGGTGGAGCCTTCGGGCCCCGGGATCTGTCCCGCCCGCAGTTGGGCCTGCACTCGCAGGCCGGTCATGCGCAACAGCGCGCTCCGCACGTAGAGCCGCGCCAGTACCTGGCGCACGACCGGGTCTCCCTCCACACCGAGATGGCGGGCCAGGGCGACCACCCGGCCGAAGTAGCCGCCCTGGGTCGTGGTGCCACCCGCCGCTCGCTCGTTGGCCAGCGTGGTCAGCGCCACCCGCCAGCCGTCGCCCACCCCGCCCAGGCGCAGGGAGTCGGGGACCCGCACACCCTCGAGGAACACCTCGTTGAAGGAGGAACCGCCGGTCATCTGGCGGATGGGCCGCACCTCGACCCCAGGCGCGTCAAGGGGAACGAGGAAGGCGGTCATGCCCGCGTGCTTGGGGGCGTCGGGATCGGTGCGGGCGATGCACTCCCCCCATTGCGATACGTGCGCGCCGGAGGTCCACACCTTCTGGCCGTCGAGCACCCAACCGTCGCCATCTCGTTGGGCCCGCATGGCCAGTGACGCCAGGTCCGACCCGGCGCCGGGCTCGGAGAACAACTGGCAGCACAGCAGGTCGGTGCGCAACAACGGCCGGATGAAGCGCTCCTGCTGCTCGGCACTGCCGTGCTCGGCGATGGTCGGCGCGATCAGTCCCGTGGTCACCCCGAAGATCTCGGTGGTGTCCGGAGTGCAGAACCGGGCCTCCTCCTGGGCAAAGGCGGTGCGATACACCGGCGCCAGCTCCCGGCCGCCGAACTGGCGCGGCCACGTCAACGCGCCGTAGCCGGCATCGAACTTCTGGGCATGCCAGTCCCGCGAGGCGGCGACCAGCGCGGCCTCCTCGGCTGCGGTCAGGGAATGGAAGATGGCGACCGAATCGGATCCCTCGCCCCAGGCGTCGCTCTGGCGTGGGCGCAGCGGAAGCCGTTCGGCCAGCCAGGCCGAGGCCTCGGCTCGAAACTCCTCGACCGATGGGGTGACGGAACGGGTCATGTCGACATCGTCGCGGACGTCGGTCGGCCACGCCTCACCCCCGGGAGCGGAGGGCAGCGGCGCGGCCGCACGGCCCCCGCCGAAGACCGGTCTGGCGCGGCGGGGCGAAATGCGCCGACAATCGCGGGATGACCGACACCCCCTGGCAGGGCGATGCCTGTTCCCTGGTGGATGCATTCCGCAAGGGCGAGCGCTCGCCGGTGGAGGAACTGGACGCCTCGCTGGCCGCCATCGAGCGCACCAGCCTCAATTGCTTCTCCTCGGTGTTCGCCGAGCAGGCCCGCGCCGCGGCGGCCGTGGCCGATGTCGACAAGCCCTTCGGCGGGGTGCCCTTCGGGGTGAAGGAACTCGAACCGG
>JANMIX010000102.1:0-1891 GCA_031376015.1 Acidimicrobiia bacterium
CGTCGTCGTCGTGTTCCTGTGCGCCGCTTGCTTCGGCGCCCGTTGGTGGGCCTTCTTCCCGCCCAACAAGCAGGACATCCTGCTGGGGGCCACGTCGCCCAGCAAGGAACATTGGATGGGCACCGATCAACTGGGCCGCGACACCCTCACCGAGATCCTCTACGCCGGCCAGATCTCCCTCAAGATCGGCTTGACGGTGGCCTTGATCTCCACCGTGGTGGGTAGTGCCGTCGGTTCTGTGGCCGGTTACTTCGGCAAGTGGATCGACCAGTTGCTGATGCGGTTTACGGACCTGTTCCTCGTGGTGCCCGGCCTTGCCATCATCGCCATCGCCCTGCAGAAGTTCGGCCAGACCGACAACGTCATCATCCTCGTGCTCGCCGGCCTCGGTTGGATGTACATCGCCCGGGTGGTGCGCGGGCAGGTCTTGTCGATCAAGGAGAAGGAGTTCGTAGAGGCGGCGCGGGCCTCGGGCGCGTCCAACCGGCGGATCATCGTGCGCCACATCCTCCCGAACTGCATCGGCCCCATCATGGTGAACGCCACGCTGGCCATCGCCGGCGCCATCGTCACCGAGTCGACGCTTTCGTTCCTCGGCTACGGCGTGCAACCGCCGGGCACCTCGTGGGGTCTGATGCTTGCCTCGGCGGAAGGGAACTACAACCAGAACACGCACCTGCTGTACTTCCCCGGGTTGATGATCCTCACCACCGTCCTGGCGGTCAACTTCCTCGGCGACGGTCTCCGCGATGCCTTCGATCCCCAGGCGAAGCACTGACATGAGCGGCGCCGAACCGATCGAGCTGGTCACCGACCACGCTGCCGGCACCCCTTGGACCGGTCCGCTGCTGGAGGTACGGGACCTCTGCGTCACCTTTTCCACTGATGACGGGCCCGTCATGGCCGTCGACCACGTGTCGTTCACCCTCGAGGAGGGCGAGACGCTGGGGATCGTGGGCGAGTCGGGGTCGGGCAAGAGCGTCACCTCGATGGCCATCCTTGGGTTGCTGCCCCGCCAGGCGACCGTCACCGGCTCGGTGCGCTACCGCGGCCGTGAGCTGGTCGGCCTGAAGGAGAAGGAGCTCCAGCCGCTGCGGGGTCAGCACCTCGCCATGGTCTTCCAGGACGCCCTGACCGCGCTGAACCCCGTGCACAAGGTCGGCGCACAGATCGCCGAGGCGATCTCGGTCCACCAGACGATTTCCGACGCCGACCTGAAGACCAGGGTGATCGAGCTGCTGGAGCTCGTGGGCATCCCCAACCCCAGCGAGCGTGCCGAGCAGTACCCCCATGAGTACTCCGGCGGAATGCGCCAGCGCGCCATGATCGCCATGTCGATCGCCAACGAACCCGACGTGCTCATCGCCGATGAACCCACCACCGCGCTCGACGTGACCATCCAGGCGCAGGTGCTGGAGGTGTTCGAGCGCATTCAGGACCGCACCCGCAGTTCGATCCTGCTCATCACCCATGACCTTGGCGTCGTGGCGGAAAACTGCACGCGGGTCATCGTGATGTATGCCGGGGAGGTCGTGGAGGAAGCCACGACGGTCGAGCTCTTTGCCCGCGCGCACCATCCGTACACAGAAGGGCTCCTCGGCGCCATGCCCAAGGTCGGCGGCAACGAGGAGCGGCTCGCTACGATTCCAGGGACCGTCCCGCCACCGACCGCGTGGCCACTGGGTTGCCGCTTCCGCGAGCGTTGCGCGTATGCGTGGGAGCGCTGTGAGCGCGAGCATCCGCCGCTCTACCAGATCGGCGCCGGACATACATCGCGATGCCACCTCGCCGACGAGCCTGAGCGTCGAGCCAATCCACATGCGCCCATCGCTGCACAGCGGGGAGCGACCGCCGCATGACCCTCCTCTCCGTTCGTGACCTCACGAAGTAC
>JANMIX010000186.1:0-2333 GCA_031376015.1 Acidimicrobiia bacterium
TGCGATGACCGTCAGGTTCTGGCCGGCATCGTCTTCGTGCTGCGCTCCGGCATCCCCTGGGAGATGCTGCCGCGCGAGATGGGGTGCTCGGGGATGACCTGTTGGCGCCGGCTGCGCGATTGGCAGCAGGCAGGCGTCTGGGCCCAACTCCACCGTGTGCTTCTCGAGCGGCTCTCGGACGCCGGCCAGCTGGACTGGAGCCGCGCTTCCCTCGACAGCGCCACGGTGGCGGCAAAAAGGGGGGCGCCGAGACCGGGCCGAACCCGACGGATCGCGGCAAGCCGGGCACGAAACGCCATGTTGTGGTCGATCGGCGGGGCACGCCGCTCGGCGTCCGCCTGAGCCCGGCCAATCGGCACGACAGCATGATGCTGGCACCCACCCTGGACGCTGTTCCTGGTGTCCGTCACGGACGGGGTCGCCCCCGCAAACGGCCCGACAAGCTCCACGCCGACAAGGCCTACGACCACCGCCGCTGCCGGGCCGAATGCCGCGCCCGCTCCGTCAAGCCGCGCATCGCCCGACGCGGGGTCGACTCGAGCCAGAGGCTCGGACAGCACCGCTGGGGGGTGGAGCGCACCTTCGCCTGGCTCAATCGCCTGCGCCGTCTCACGGTGCGCTACGAACGACGCCCCGACATCCACGAAGCCTTCGTCACCCTCGGCTGCGCCCTCGTCTGCCTCAACCAGATCTCGAGGTTCTGTTAGGTGCTCTTAGAAGCTCATCCAGCCTCCGATGGTCGTGTTGGGCAGGTGGTGGAAATTGGAGGGCGGCGTGATCTCCGGGTGAGGCAAAGCCGCCCGACCGGCGGCTGCGACCGGCCTGGGGATCACGCCATGAAGCAGACGACAGGCACGGCCCCGTCGGCGCTGCGGTGCGACGAGGCTGGCTTCGAGCCCGTCGAGGAGCGGCGGCGGCGGACCATTCGGGCGACCATCGAGGCGCTGTTCGAGGGGGAACCGGGCGCGTTTCTCGGCCGCGTCCGCCAGGGCCGCGGCGCTGGTGCGCGGAAGGGCTGCCGCCACGGTCGGGCGTGATCGTCAGGTCGTCGGGACCTTTGGCCCGGAGAGCGTCAGCGTGCCGCGGGCCGGCATCGAGGGGGAGGACGGCCGGATCGCCGAATGGCGCTCGAAGGCGCTGCCGCGCCACCAGCGGCTGACGAAGAGGGCCGAGGCGCCGATCGCCTGCGTCGATCTGGCTGGCACCGACACGCGGCGGATCAAGCGCGCGCTCTACGGCCTGTTTCCAGGGGGCGGTCGGCCGGGACGTGGTCGGCCGCGCCTGGCGCAAGGGGAAGGTGGACTGGGACGCCTGGTGCGCCCGGAGCCTGGCCGAGGAGGCCATCGTCCGCGCTCGCCATTGTCCTCGGACCAAGGGCGGACAACGGCTCGCCCTCGACGGCACCGTCCTCGGGACGCGGCTGGACAGGGAGGCCACCACCATCGCGGTGCTGGCTGCCATCGGCGTGCGGCGCGACGGGCAAAAGATGCCGCTGTCCATCAAGACCAGGGGCGGCGAGAGCACCTCGGCCTGGCGCCAGGTCCTCGCCGACCTCGATGTGCGGGGCCTGAATCGGCCTGAGTTCGTCATCGTCGACCGCGCACCCGGCCTCGAGGCCGCGCTCGTGGCGCTGTGGGGCGAGGGCCTGCCCATTCAGCGCGGCACGGTCCACCAGCACCGCAACCTTCTCGGCCACGCCCCCCAGGCCCCGGCGCGACGAGCTGACCGAGGACTATCGCGACAGGCTCCGCGCCGACACCGCGGCCGAGATCGAGACGCGCCGCAAGGCCTTCCTCCGCAAGTGGCGGCTCAAGTGCCGGGCGGTCGCCGACAGCCTCGAGGAAGCCGGCGACCGGCTCTTCACCTTCGCCCGCCTCGATCCGCCGCCATGGAGGTCGGCGCGCACCACCAACGCGATCGAGCGCCTGAACGAGGAGTTCCGCCGTCGGATCAGGCCCCGGACCGGGCTGCCCCGCGCGGCGACAGGGCCGAGGCCGCTCTGGGCCCTCCCGGCCTCCGGCCAGATCCAGATGCGCAAGCTCGACGGCCGGGAGACCCCTCCTCAGCCGATCACGCCCACCGCCCTTGACCTCGCTGCCCGATCAGCCGCAACTCCACCGGCCCGGAGCACCCCGCCAGGGAATATCCACCAGAACCGCGACAGGACCGGGCGCCGGGTGCCGTCGCCTTCGAAGGCGTCGGTGATGGCCCGCATCTCGGCGTCGATCTCCGTCTCGGATGGCTTGGGGCTGGGTGCATGGGAGGCGGACCGGGGCAGCCCCATCAGCGCGCCCCCCCGTTCGACGGCGTGACCGCGGGGCCGATGATCCCGG
>JANMIX010000226.1:0-3934 GCA_031376015.1 Acidimicrobiia bacterium
CCCGCCGCAGGACTACGACTTCCTCTACGACCTCGGCGTCGGGGCCGTGTTCGGCCCGGGCACGAACATCCCCGACTCGGCCAGCAAGGTGCTCGAACTGATCCGCAGCCGGCGGCGGGATCACGCCGCCTGATGGACGCCTCCATCTACGACGTGCCGGTCGACCCTGCGGCCGTCAACAACCCCCACTCCATCGCCCTGCGCTTCATCGGGAGCGCCAAACGCGTCCTCGAGGTCGGCTGCGCCACCGGGCACGTGACCAAGGCCCTGGTTGCGCAGCGCAACGAGGTCGTCGGGGTGGAGATCGATCCAGCGGCCGCCGACAAGGCGGCGCAGATCGCCGAGCGGGTGGTGGTGGCCGACCTGGACCGCGACGACCTGGCCCAGGCGGTCGGGCCGGATTCGTTCGACGTCGTGCTCTTCGGCGACGTGCTCGAGCACCTGCGCGACCCGCTGGCGGTGCTGCGGGCTGCCCGCACCGTGCTGCGCCCCAACGGCTTCGTGGTGGTGTCGGTGCCCAACGTGGCCCACATCGACCTGCGCCTCATGTTGCTGTCGGGGCGGTGGGACCAGCGTCCCGAAGGTCTCCTCGATCGCACCCACGTGCGGTTCTTCACCCGGGCCGGCCTGCGCACCCTGCTGCACGACGCCGGTATGGCCGTCACCGACGTGGAACGGGTGGTGGTACCGGCCTTCTGCACCGAGTTGGAGGTCTCGCGCGAGGCGCACGATCCGGCCCTCGTCGACCAACTCCTCGGCGACGAGGACAGCGAGACGTACCAGTTCGTGGTGCGCGCCGTGCTCGATGACGGCGACGCCGCCACCGGCGCCGCGCTCGTGCGCCTGGCCGAACTGGAGGACGAGCGCTTCGCTCGCGAGCAGGAACTGACGTCCACCCGCCAGGCGCTGGCCCAACGGGAGGGTGAGGTGGCCGATCTGCGACGGGAGATCGACGAGCTGCGGGCGCACCACCAGCGGGTGAACGACGAACTCGATGCGTTGGAGCGCACCCGGACCCTGCGAACGGTGGCGCCGTTACGCCGTCTGTACCGGGCCCTGCGGGGCAACGGCTAGCGCTGCGGCCGAGGACCCGGCCGCCTCTGGGGGAAACGCCGGCGCGGAGTGATCGACCTGTGCGTCAGGATTCGGAAGCGGTGGGGCGCGGCGCCGGATCCGGCTCGGGTTCACCGGGCGGGGTGAACTCGATGGTGGCGCCCAGGGCCACGATGCCCACGGCACGAGCGTCGCCCACGACATCGAAGGACACCGCATCGGTGTGCCAGTCGTAGGTCTCGGCATCGTCGTGACGCGAGGCGGCCACGGTGACGAGGTAGTTGCCGGGCGTCAGGCGGGCGTGGAAGCCGAAGCGCACCACGAAACGCTGGCCCGCCTCGTAGCGTCCCGGTGCCATGCGTTGCAGGATCGTGTTGGTGTCGTAGAGCAGCGTGCCGTCGGCGGTGCGGATCACCATGCCGAAGGCGGGGTTCTCCACCGTCTCGTGTGCGGTCGAGTGCAGTTCGATCACCAGCCGCTCGCCCACCCGCACCGACTCGAACCCGCTGTCGGGCTTCACCAGGATCTCGTCGATGGTGACCCGGCCGGTGCCGTAGACGACGCCTCTCTCGGCCACCGGGGCGTAGTGCTCCTCGGCGTCGATGATGTCGCCCTGGTAGGCGTCCATCACCTCGTGCGCTTTTCCTGCCGCCATCAGCTCGCCCTTCTGCAGGTAGACCGCCTTGGAGCACAACGTGCGCACCATGCTCTGGTCGTGGCTCACCAGGGCGATGGTCACCCCGGAGCGCTTGAGCGTGTTCAGACGGTCGAAGCACTTCTTCACGAAGTGGGCATCGCCGACCGCCAGCACCTCGTCGATGATGAGGATGTCGGGTTGCAGATGCACCGACACGGCGAAACCGAGCCGCAGGAACATGCCCGAGGAGTAGGTCCGCACCGGGGCGTCGATGAAGTCGTGCAGTTCGGAGAAGTCGACGATCTCGTCGAACACCGACTCGATGTAGCGGCGTGAGAACCCCAGGATCGAGCCGTTCAGGAAGACGTTCTCGCGCCCGGTGAGCTCGTGATGGAACCCGGCACCCAACTCCAACATGGCGGCGACGCGCCCGCCGTACTCGATGGTGCCCCGCGTCGGTTCGAGGATGCCGGCGAGACACTTGAGCAGCGTCGACTTTCCCGAGCCGTTGGGCCCCACCAAACCGACCGTCTCGCCGGGCTCGATGGTGAAGGACACGCCGCGCAGGGCCCAGAAGTCCTCCGAGCGGCTGCGCCGTCCGGCGAGGCGCTCGCGCAGGCTGGTGACGCGATCGGTGTACACACGGAACGACTCCCACACGTCGTTGACGCGCACCTCACCCACGGCCACCTCGGCCATCTCAGAGCTCCTTGGCGAATGCGGTCGAGAGACGGTTGAACACGTAGGCGCCGAGCACCAGCGTGAACACGGTGCAGCCGATGGTGATGCCCCACACCTGCGCGGTGGGGAACTCGCGGGTGTAGAGCGCGCTGCGGAAGAGGCTCACGAAGTGGGTAAGGGGATTCAGGTTGATGATCGTCTGGTACTTCGGCGGCAGGTTCTCCTTCAGGTAGATGACCGGGGTCATGTAGAAGGCGATCATCATGGCGACGCCCTGGAATTCCTGGATGTCGCGCACCTTCGTATTGAGCGCGGAGAGCAGCAACGCCACGCCCACGCAGAAGACGAACATCAGGATCAACGCGGGCAGGAGCACGATCAGCGAAGCACGCCACGGGGAACGGACCAGGAACACGAACGGCATGAACACCGCCATGGCGAACGCCAGGTGCACGAACTGGGCCATCACCGCACTCACGGGGAGCACCTCGCGGGGGAAAGCCACCTTGGAGATGAGGCTGGCATTGTTCACCACCGCGCCGGTGCCGGCGAACACGCAGGTCTGGAAGAAGCTGAAGGGCAGGTAGGCCGACAAGAAGTAGATCGAACCCCACTCGATGTCGAGGCGGAACGCCTTGGACAGCACCACGGTGAAGACGATCATCGTGAGCAGAGGGTTCAGCAGGGTCCAGAAAAGACCGAGCACCGATCGCTTGTAGCGAACCTTGATCTCCCGTGAGGTGAGATTGCGCAGCAACTCACGGGCGCCGATGACGCGGCGCGTCATCACAATTGGGCCAGCGGCCACGGTGCTCCTTCCTCGGTGACCCCGCCGACAGTAGCCGCGGTGCTTGGCGGGCAAGGAAGCCGGAGCGCCCTACGATCACCCCTGTGCCGCCCGTCGCCGAAGACCTCTCCGCTGCCATCGAACGCGGCGATCGGCGCGCCCTGGCCAGGGCCATCACGCTCGTCGAATCGACACGCCCCGATCACCGTCGCCAAGCCGCTCAGCTCCTCGAGGAGTTGCTGGGCCGCACCGGTGGGGCCATCCGGGTCGGCATCAGCGGGCCGCCCGGCGCTGGGAAATCGACGTTCATCGAGCGTCTCGGCCTCTTTCTCCTCGAGCAGGGCCATCGCGTCGCGGTGCTGGCGGTGGACCCCTCCAGTCGCACGTCGCGCGGCTCGATCCTGGGTGACAAGACGCGCATGGAACTGCTGGCCCGCCAGTCCGACGCCTACATCCGGCCGTCGCCTTCCGGCGGCGCCCTCGGGGGCGTGGCGCCGCGGACGCGCGAAGCCCTGCTGGTGTGCGAAGCGTTCGGCTTCGATGTCGTGATCGTCGAGACCGTCGGGGTGGGCCAGTCCGAGGTGGAGGTCGAGGGCATGGTCGACACCTTCGTGCTGCTCCTCTCCCCCGGTGGCGGCGACGAACTGCAGGGCGTCAAGCGAGGCGTGATGGAACTGGCCGACGTCGTGGTGGTCACCAAGGCCGACGGCGAACTCCTCGCTGCCGCCCAGCACGCAGCCAGCGACTATCGGACCGCGCTGCAAGACATCCGCGCC
>JANMIX010000241.1:0-1635 GCA_031376015.1 Acidimicrobiia bacterium
CTTCAAGGCGTCGACCAGGGCGATGTCCGAGGCCTCGGGATCGCCCCAGGACAGCTGCACGAGCGCGACCTTCGGGAAGAAGGTCCGCTCCCGGTGGAACTCGGTGTCCAGGCCGATCGCCGGTTCGCCTGCCAACTCCTCGACGACCTGGGCGAAGGCTTGTTGATCGTCGACCCAGCGGTAGGTCACCCCGCCGCTCAGTGTCCGGCCGAGCCGGTTGCGACGGGGTGCCCCTGGGATTGCCAGGCCAGCGCGCCGCCGGCCACGTTGACGGCGTCGGTGCCCCGCGCCCGCAGGAACTCCACTGCCTTGGCCGACCGCCCCCCGGACCGGCAGATCACGTACAGGGGCGCACCGGAGGGGATCTGGTCGAGTCGTTCTGGGAGTTCGCCCAGGGGGACGAGCACGGCACCGGGCACATGGAACTCCTCGTACTCGGCGGGCTGGCGGACGTCGAGCAGCGGCGCTCCGGCGGAAAGGGCCTCGGCCAGGTCGGCCACATCGATCTCGGGAACGGACATAAGTGCGGAGGCTACCCGTCGGCCCCGGGAACATCACGGGGCGTGTCGGCATCCCGCAGGGCGGCCGCAGCGAGGCCAGGCACTTCACGCACAGTGAGGCCACCGGCCGTCAGCGCCCGGCGCATCGACCGTTCTCCCGTGGAGAACTGCGCGGCGAGGGCGGATGCCGCCTCGGGTGCGAACCAGGCCGTGAGCACCTGGCGGTGGCCGTCGAGCACCGGCACGCACACGTCGACGGGCGGCCCGGCCGCGGCGCTTCGGGCCAGTTCGGCGAATGTGGCCGCGTCGGGAGCGAGCAGGTCACAGGGCGCCACCACCAGGGGACCCCCGGCCCAGGCCAGCGCCGCCAGCACCGCGCCCAGTGGCCCCTCGCCGGAGGGCGTCTCCTGGAGGTGCGTGCAGTCGGGCACCGGGGAGCCGACCGCGGCGACCGCCACTGCCCCCGCGGCGCGAAGGGCGCCGGCCACCCGCTGGGCCATCGGCACTCCGCCGATCTCCAGGGCCGCCTTGTCACGGCCCATGCGGCTACTGGCACCACCGGTGAGCACCGCACCCCACCACGGACGGTCGTTCACCCCCGGCAGACGCAGAACTCGTTGCCTTCCGGGTCGATCATGCGGATCCAGTGCATACCGAACTCCTGCACATCCCCGTCGGCTTGCGTGGTTGCGCCGAGAGCGACGAGGCGGCGCACCTCGGCGTCGAGGTCCTCGCTGGGATCGATGTCGATGTCGAGGTGTACGCGGTTCTTGACGGTTTTCGCTTCGGGGACTTGTTGCAGGATCAGTTTCGGACCGGTGGAGCCTTCCGGGGCGGACAGGGCGATGTACTGCTCGATGTTGCCCGTGCGCCGGTAGCGGAGGGCTTCGGTCCAGAAGGTGGCCTGCGCGTCGAGGTCGGCGCAGTCGAGCACCACGGTGAGCGAAGCCATCAGTCGCGCCCCACCTCCGGCCAGGCCGGATCGAGTTGGCGGAGGAACAATTCGCAGCGCTCGGCCTCGTCTTTCTCGCCGATGCGGGCTGCGGTGGCGGCCAGACCAGCGAGGGCCCGGAGGAATCCCCGGTTGGTTGAGTTTCGCCAGCGCACGTAGCCCAACCCGCGCCAGCCGTTGGCC
>JANMIX010000316.1:0-9192 GCA_031376015.1 Acidimicrobiia bacterium
GTCCACCTGGTTCGCGGCGAGGATCCCTCGCTGGTGCGCGACGCGGTCCGTGCCCTCGTGGACGACCTGGTAGGCGACGGCGACCGCATGCTGATGGTGGACGAGTTCGACGGCGACGACTACGAGGTTGCTGCGGTGGTCGACGCGGCCCAGACGCCGCCCTTCCTCACCGATCGGCGCGTCGTGGTGGGCCGCAGCTTCCACCGCTTCACCACCGCCGACTCCGTGTCGTCGATCGTGGCCTACCTCGCCGATCCCTTGGACACGACGGTGCTGGTGCTGGTGTGGGAGCAGGGCCGGGTGCCCAAGTCGTTGCTCGACGCCCTGAAGGCGTGCGGCGGCGCCCAGGTCGACACCTCGGCAGGTCACAACGCCAAGGCCCAACGGGCGTGGCTCGACGAGAAGGTCATGGCGTCGGGCCTTCGTCTCGATGCGGGGGCCATGCGCCTGCTGTCGGGCACCCTGGGAGAGGACGTGGGCCGGCTGGCCGGCATCCTCGAGACACTGGAGAGCACCTACGGCGAGGGGGCCGCCCTCCGGGAGGACGACATCGCGCCGTATCTCGGCCAGGCCGGCGGGGTGGCGCCCTGGGAGCTCACCGACGCCATCGACAAGGCCGACATCGACCTGGCCCTCGACCGCCTCCGCCGCATGCAGGGTGCCGGTGGGCGTCACGCCCTGCAGTTGCTGGCCACCCTCCACGGGCACTTCTCCCGCATGCTGGCCCTCGACGGTGCCGCGGCTCGCAGCGAGAAGGAAGCAGCGGAACTCCTGGGCATGAAGGGGTCGACCTTCCCCGCCCGCAAGGCGCTCGATCAGAGCCGGCGTCTGGGGTCCCGCAAGATCCGCGACGCGGTCCAGTTGCTGGCGCGCGCCGACCGGGACCTGCGGGGGGAGCGGGCCTGGCCCGACGAACTGGTGATGGAAGTGCTGGTGGCCCGCCTGGCCAACCTCAGCCGCTGAGCGCGCGCCGCTCGTCGGCGTGCGACGCTGGTCGTATGCGGCTGTGGATCAGCGCGTTCAGCCTGGCGTGCGTCGTCGCCGCACCGATAGTTGTTCTCGTGGTCATCGCCGTACGCGCCGCGAGGGGAACACAGCCTGTCCGCGTTGGGGTGCTCGTCGGTGTCGTGGGCGCCGGGTTGCTCAGTTGGGCGCCCACCGCGCTGCTGTACCCACACGAGCGACCGTGCGCCACGTCGATCACCCGGTGCCCGACGGTGTTCGGCACGGAGCCGGCCGTCACGGATGACTCCCCGCTCGGGTACTGGTTGCTGCTCGGCGGATTTCTGCTCGTCGCGCTGGTCGTGGGCTGGTTCCGTTGGGCCCGGCCCCACGAGATCGGGGCGGCCCTCGCCCTCGGGCCGATGGTGGCGGCCATCCCGACGACGCCCCGCGGGGACAACGACGGACTGTGGGTCCTCACTCTCGTCGTCCTGCCCATCCTGGGGATGGGGGCCGCCATCGCGGCCGCCGGCGCGACGGCCGCCGGCGACCGCTGGCGGGCACGTCAGGGGCAGGCCACCCTGCACACGCAGGTGGCCCAGCCAGCCGAGCGCGTGGCCGCGCTGGTGGTCGATCTCGTGCTCACCGGGTTCGCCGTCTGGGCGGCCCAGCGGCTGCGCGGGGGCGTGCCCGACACTGTCGTCACCGTGCTGTCCTTCGGCGTATTCGTGGCCTACGTCGCCGCCAGCGTGCATCGCCGGGGGGCGACGTTGGGTCAGCAGGTCATGGGGTTGCAGGTGCTCGACGCCGACGCCGGGACGTTCCTCGCTGCGGGCCGGGCCACTCTGCGGGCCGCGCTCCTCACCGCCGAGTTGACGGTGTGCGCCCTCTTCCCGCCCTTGTTGCTGACCGAAGTGGTCGTGATGGTGCGTCGCCACGACAGCCTGCTGGACCGCCTCGTGGGGGTTCGGGTCGTGGCGCAGCGGGCAGTGCCCGCCGAACTCAGCTCTCCGCTGACGCGTTGAGCTTGTTGAGCCGCTTCTGCAGGCGGCTCTTGCGCCGGGCGGCGGCGTTGGGGTGGATGACACCCTTCGCACCGGCCTTGTCGATGCGCTTCACGGCGAGGCGGGCAGCCTCGGCAGCGTCCTCCGCACCGGCGGTGGCGGTGGCCACGGCGCGCTTGACGCGGGTCTTGAGCTCGGCGCGAACCGCCTTGTTCCGCTCGTGACGGACCTCGTTCTGCTTGTTGCGCTTGATCTGGCTCTTGATGTTTGCCACGTCAGATCCTTCGGGCGTCGGGCGGTCGGTAGAACAGCCGGGGAAATCTAGCGGTCCGGATGCGGCCGTGTCACACCCGGGCCGGTACCTTCGTCGGCGAAATGCAGCTCGAAGCGATCCGCAACCTGGCCATCATCGCCCACATCGACCACGGCAAGACCACGTTGTCGGATCGCATCCTGGAGATGTGCGGGGCCGTCGACCCCCGCGACATGCGGGCCCAGTACCTCGACTCGATGGATCTCGAGCGTGAGCGGGGCATCACCATCAAGCTGCAGTCGGTCCACCTGAACTGGCGCGACCACGTGCTGCACCTCATCGACACGCCCGGCCACGTCGACTTCGGCTACGAGGTCAGCCGCTCTCTGGCCGCCTGCGAGGGCGTGGTCCTGGTGGTCGACGCCGCCCAGGGCATCGAGGCCCAAACGCTGGCCAACTGCTACCTGGCGCTGGAGAACGATCTGGAGATCGTCGCCGCCCTCAACAAGATCGACCTGCCCGCGGCGGACCCGGACCGCTACGCGGCCGAGATCGAAAAGGTGCTGGGCATCCCGGCGGGGGAGATCCTGCGAATCTCGGCCAAGACGGGCGAGGGCGTGCCCGAACTGCTCGATGCCATCGTGGAGCGGATCCCGCCGCCGGTGGGCGACGTCGATAAGCCGCTGCAGGCGTTGATCTTCGACTCGCACTACGACCAGTACCGAGGCGTGGTCTCCTCGGTGCGGGTCATGCACGGCACCCTGACCACGGGGGCCAGATTGCGCTTCATGCAGGCCGGCGCCACCCACGACGCCGAGGAGATCGGGGTGCGCAGCCCCGACAACACCCCGGTGGCGGCCCTCGGGCCCGGCGAGGTCGGCTACCTCATCGCCGGCATCAAGGACGTGGGTGAAGCCCGCTCCGGCGAGACCGTCACCACCGCGCTCCGCGGCGCCACCGAGGCGCTGGCCGGCTACCGCGAGCCCAAACCCATGGTCTTCTGCGGTTTGTACCCCATCGATGGCGATGAGTAGTCGGACCTGCGGGAGTCACTGGAGAAGCTGCGGCTCAACGACTCGTCGTTCACCTACAGCCCCGAGACGTCGACCGCCCTCGGCTTCGGTTTCCGGTGTGGCTTCCTGGGACTGCTGCACATGGAGATCGTGCGCGAACGCCTCGAGCGCGAGTTCGACCTGAGCCTCATCGCCACCGCACCCTCGGTGGAGTATCTGGTGCACACCACCGACGGGAAGGTGCGTCCGGTACACAGCCCCGCCGAGATGCCCGAGCCCCAGGAGATCGACTACATCGAGGAGCCAATCCTCGGCCTCAACATCCTCACCCCCACCACGTACACCGGCAGCCTCATGGAGCTGTGCCAGAGCCGCCGGGGCGAGATGGGCAAGCTCGAGTACCTGTCCCCGGAACGGGTCGAGCTGCACTACCGGGTGCCGCTGGCCGAGGTCGTCATCGACTTCTTCGACCAGCTCAAGAGCCGCACCCAGGGCTACGCCAGCCTCGACTACGAACCCGACGGCTACGAGCGGGCCTCGCTGGTGCGCGTCGACGTGCTGCTCAACAACGTGGTGGCCGACGCCTTCAGCGCCATCGTCCACAAGGACAAGGCGTACGACTACGGCCGGCGCATGGCCGAGAAGCTCAAGGAGCTCATCCCCCGGCAGCTGTTCGACGTGCCCATCCAGGCCGCCATCGGGGGGCGGATCATCGCCCGAGAGACGGTGAAGGCCAAGCGCAAGGACGTCCTGGCCAAGTGCTACGGCGGCGACATCACCCGCAAGCGCAAGCTGCTGGAAAAGCAGAAGGAAGGCAAGAAGCGCATGAAGTCGATCGGGCGGGTCGAGGTGCCCCAAGAGGCCTTCATCTCCGCCCTCCGGCTGGATGACTGAACCTTCCCCGCAAGGGCGCCCGTGACGCCGGCTCGGCCCGATCACACCGCCGCGGGGCAGGGTCCGGCAGTGATGTGGTTTCGCCGGGACCTCCGCCTGGCCGACAACCCGGCACTGCTCGCCGCCGTCGAAGCGGGAGGCGAGCACGGGGTGCTGGCGCTGTTCGTGCTCGATCCCTTCCTGTGGCAGCGCGCCGGCGCCGCCCGCCGCGCCTTCCTGACCCGTTGCCTGCGCGAGTTGGACGCCTCGATCGGCGGCGCGCTGTGCGTGCGCACCGGCGATCCGGTGTCGGTGGTGCCCGAGGTCGTGGCTGCCGTCGATGCGGCCGGGGTGTGGTGCGCCACCGACTTCGGGCCGTACGGCTCGGACCGCGACGAGTCGGTGGCCGTCGCCCTGGAGTCGATCGGGGCCCCGTTGCACCGCGTGGGCACCAACTACGCGGTGCCGCCGGGTGTGGTGCGCAACGGATCCGGCGCCCCCTACAAGGTCTTCACCCCGTTCACCCGGGCGTGGCGGGCGGCGGGGTGGCCAGCGGCGGAACCGTCACCGGGGGCGGTTCGCTGGCGATCCCTGGCGGGGGAGCGGGTGCCGGCGGTGGCGGTGCCCGAGGTGGTGCTGCCGGAGGCGGGAGAGGCGGCCGCCGCGGTGGCCGCTCGGCGGTTCTTCGAGGGTCCCCTGGCCAACTATGACTGCGACCGCGACCGCCCGGACCTGGAGGGCACCTCCCGGTTGTCGCCGTACCTGCGCTGGGGTTGTGTGCACCCGCGCCAGTTGCTCGGCGAGCTCGACGACCGTCCGTCTCATGGGGTGTTTCGCGGCGAGCTGTGCTGGCGCGAGTTCTACGCCGACGTGCTGCACCACCAGCCCGACACGGCGCGTCACAGCCTGCAGCCCGCCATGACCGCGATGCCGGTCGATGAGGGACCCACGGCCGACCAGCGCTTCGAGTCCTGGGCGCAAGGACGCACCGGGTTCCCCTTCGTCGACGCCGGGATGCGCCAACTCCGCGCCGAGGCGTGGATGCATAATCGGGTGCGCATGGTCGTCGCCAGCTTCCTCGTGAAGGACCTGCACCTCGACTGGCGGCGCGGGGCCAGATGGTTCATGGACCAGCTCGTCGACGGGGACCTCGCCTCCAACCAGCACGGGTGGCAATGGGTGGCGGGCACCGGCACCGATGCCTCGCCCTACTTCCGCATCTTCAACCCCATCACCCAGGGTCGCCGGTTCGACCCCGACGGGGACTACGTGCGCCGATGGGTGCCCGAGTTGCGGGGCGTCCCGGGCCGGGCCGTGCACGAGCCGTGGAAGCTCGCCGCCCCGCCGTCGGACTACCCGGCACCGATCGTGGATCACGCCGCCGAACGCGACGAGGCGTTGTGGCGGTATCAGATGCTGCGCAGCGGCGGCGGCAGCGGCGGCGTCTGAGGCGACGGCGCGCTCGACGGGCCGGATGCGTGCGCCGGCGCGCCACCCTGGCTCTCGACCACCAGCTCGAGTTGCACCGGTTCGCCGCACGTGGAGGTGATGCGTCGCACACGACCTCGCAGGTCGCCGGCCGCTCTGTCGGCGACGACCACCACTTGCACTAGGAGTGCGTCGTCCGCCGCGGCGCGCTCGAAGCCCACGCTCAGGACGCCGGGGAGGAAACGCAGCTCGAGTTCGAGCCGGTCCAGGTCGGCGGTCATGCGCCCGACCTTCGTCCCCGAGCTTCTTTCGCGGCGTACAGCCGGGTGTCGGCCAGCTTGTAGAGGTCGTCGATCGAGATGGCCTCGGTGGGGCACATGGCCGAGCCCGTGGTCCATCCCACGTCGTCGATGAGGTTGACGTCGTGGCGGTCATGCAGGCGTTCGAGGATGGCGTCGGTGGAGCCCGCCTGATCGACGTGTAGCAACAGCGCGAATTCGTCGCCGCCGACGCGGGCACCGATGTCGCCGCTGCGCAGACCACCGCGGATGCGCTCGGCGACGTCGCGGAGCACGGCGTCGCCGCCCTGGTGGCCCAGCCGGTCATTGATCGACTTGAACCGGTCGAGGTCGATCAGCACCAGCACGAAGGTCCATCCGTAGCGCATGCTGCGGCTGACGGCGCTGGCGAGATGCTCGTCGAAACCTCGGCGGTTGTAGAGCCCGGTGAGCGGATCGTGGATCGACTCGTGCCGCAGGCGGTCGAGGCGGAGTGCCACCTCGCACAAACGACCGATGGCCTCGAGTTCGGCGGCCTCGTCGGGCAGCGCAGGGTCGGTGTGTACCCCGGGACCGCGGCCGGTGAACACCGAGGGGAGGCGATCGAATGCGAACGGACGGCGGCCGGAGTTGAAGCACTGCAGCCCGTAGGACTCATCGGACACCACGGCCACCGCTTCGCGCAGGTCGTGGTGGTCGGCCAGCGTCTGGAGGCATTCTCCGACGAACGCGACCCCCGAGGAGGCTACGGCGAGACGCGACACGAGGGTCGGCAACAAGCCAACGTCCGCCGCCATCTGCCCGATTCCCACCACCATTCCTCCGTTCGCGTGGCGCCCAATGTCGCTCACGGAGAGTGTTCCCCATTGTCCGGCGCTATTCCTGCACCCAGCAACGGGAACCCTACAACCACCCTGCGGTCCCAGGACAACCGCTGACCCCCGGTATCATCAGCGTGTTCGCGTCGAAACGGCCACAGGTAGTTGACTTCCTCATGTTGGACGAACGTAAGGCAGCGATACTCCGAGCGGTTGTGGAGGAGTACATCGAAACCGCCCAACCGGTGGGCTCGAGCCACATCGCGCCCCCACTCAAGGTCTCCTCCGCCACTGTGCGGAGTGAACTGGCGGCCCTCGAGTCCGAGGGTTACCTCGTGCAGCCCCACACGTCGGCAGGACGCATCCCCACCGAGCTCGGTTACCGGTACTTCGTGGATTCCCTGGCCGGTCCCGCCACCCTCGGATCGGCGCAGGTTCAGCAGGTCCGGCAGTTCTTCGACCTGGCTCACGGCGAACTGGAACAGACGCTGCACGACACGTCCCGGCTGCTCTCGGATCTGACCGATCACACGGCGGTGGTCACCGGGCTGTCCGTGGATCCCAGTCCGGTGCGGTCGCTCCAGGTCGTGCCGCTGTCGGGGTCGGTGGCTCTCGCGGTGGTCGTTCTGGCCAACGCCACGGTCGAGAAGCGCACGGTGACCCTGCCCGACAACGTGGGTGACGAGCGCCTGGCCGCTGCGGCCGCCCGATTGGCTACGCACCTGGTCGGCGGCTCGATGCACGACGGCGTGGCGCGGTTGGCGGAGCCCACCGGCGATGTGCTCAGCGACGCGGTGGTGCAGGCCGTCCTCGCCGCCTTCGCCGAGCATCCCACCGACGAGGAGAGCCCACTCTACGTAGGGGGTGCCTCCCGTATGGCCAACGCCTTCAACGCTGTCGACACGGTGCGGCGCGTGCTGGGCCTGCTGGAGCAGCAGTTCGTCGTGGTGACGGTCCTGCGCGATGTGCTCGACCGTGGCTTGCAGGTCGCTATCGGTTCCGAGACCGGCTTGGAGCCGCTGGCGGACTGCTCGCTGGTCGTGGCCCCGTATCAAGTCGACGGCGAGGCGCTCGGCTCGATTGCCGTGCTCGGCCCCACTCGGATGAACTACCCGCAGGCGTTGGCGGCCGTGGCGGTCGTGTCGCAGCGGCTCAGCGAGCGCCTCGGCGAATAAAGGAGCCCTGTGCCCAGCGATTACTACGAGGTGCTCGGAGTGCGACGCGACGCGTCGGCCGATGATCTCAAGCGCGCCTACCGCCGCCTCGCCCGGGAATTGCACCCCGACACGAACCCCGATCCCCAAGCCGAGGCCCGGTTCAAGGAAGTGGGTCTCGCCTATGAGACCCTCAGCGATCCCGACAAGCGGGCCCGCTACGACCGCTTCGGCCCAGAGGGGGTCAACGCCGGCGCCGGTGGCGACCCGTTCGGCTTCGGCGGCGGCCTGGGCGACATCTTCGACGCCTTCTTCGGCGGTGGATTCGGTGGGGGCGGCGGCGGTCGGAGCGCCGGACCGCCCCGGGGTACCGATCTCGAGGTGGCGGTGGAGATCGACTTCGAGACCGCGGTGTTCGGTGGTCAGCAGTCCGTGAGTGTGCGCACCGCCATTGCCTGTGAGGTCTGCCAGGCCACCGGCGCCGCCCCCGGCTCGGCCCCCACCACCTGCGCCGAGTGCAACGGCACCGGTCAGATCCGCCGCGTCCGCCAATCGATCCTGGGCCAGATGGTCTCCGCCGGCGCCTGTCACCGGTGCGGCGGCATGGGCCAGGTCATCACCTCGCCGTGCTCGCTCTGTGGGGGCGAGGGACGCCTGGTCACCGACAAGACCTACACGGTCGACATCCCCGCCGGGGTCGACTCGGGCTCCACGCTGCGCCTCACCGGCCGCGGTGCCGCCGGCATACGGGGTGGTGGCCACGGCGATCTGTACGTGCATCTGCGGGTTCGGAACCACAGTCGATTCGTGCGCAGCGGACACGACCTGATCCACGAACTGCATGTGCCGGTCACCCAGGCGGCCCTCGGCGCCCACCTCCAGTTCGAGACCCTGGACGGCGTGGAGGATCTGGTCGTGCCGCGGGGCACCCAGACCGGGCGGGTGTTCCGCTTGCGCGGCCGCGGCGTACCCCATGTGGACGGCCGGGGTCGGGGCGACCTGCTGGTGCAGCTCGTGGTCGACACCCCGGCCGATCTTTCCCGTGAAGCCGAGGACCTCCTCCGCCAGCTGGCGGCGATCTGCGGGGACGAGGTGGCGCCCGAGGACCACGGCTTCTTCGCCAAGATCCGTTCGGCGTTCAAGTGATCGGTGGCCCCGCCGGGGCCGGAGGACGGGCCCACGCCTTCGTGGCCGACGTGACCGACCCGGAGTTGGGGTCCGGAGATCGCCATCACCTGGAGCGCGTGCTGCGACTGCGCCCTGGGGAACCACTCACGGTGGCCGACGGCGCCGGTCGGTGGCGGCTGTGCCGGTTCGGCCCGAGCCTGGAGCCCGACGGGCCCGTCGAACACGAGGTGGCGCCTTCGCCGCCGATCACGGTGGCCTTCGCGCTGACCAAGGGGGATCGCCCCGAACTGGTGGTGCAGAA
>JANMIX010000327.1:0-6977 GCA_031376015.1 Acidimicrobiia bacterium
GGCCGGCCACGATGATCACGAGTGCGCCCGGATGGCCACCGCCCCGGAGGGTCTCCACCATGCCCCGCAGCGAACCTCCCGAGGTCACCTGCACCACCGCCAGCCGCTCCATGATCGCTTCGGCGTGGGCGGAGCCGGCGGCGAACCCCAGGTCGGCCCCGTCGGTGGTCGCCAGGCGCACCAGGTCGCGGCGGCGCCAGCTGGCGGTGATGATCGATGCGGCAGCCGATACGCAGGCTTCGAATGACTCGACGGACTGTCCGGCCCGGCGCGTGTCGAGCAACACCGTGAGGCGGCCCTGCCAGGGCATCTCGTCCTGGCGCACCATCAACTCGTCGCGCCGAGCGGTGGCCTTCCAGTGCACCCGTCGCAGGTCGTCGCCCACGACGTAGGCGCGCAACGAATGGAACTCGTCGCCGGCGCGTCCGGGTGAGGCGGCGTGCTCGGCGCCCGAGAGCGGGTCGTCACCCACGGTGTGCGGCACCGGCGCGATCTCGTCGAGCCGGGGGTAGACCGTGAGTTCCTCGCGGGCTGCGGCATCGACACCCACCGAGGCGAACCCGAACGGGTCACCCACCTGAACCGACAGCGGGCCCACCAGCACGATGCCCCGGCGATCGGTGGGTAGCCGGTAGGCGGCCTGCGACGTCACGCCGGGAGCCAACGGGCCGACCAACACGTCGGCGCCCCGGGTGGAGGTGACCGGATCGAGCAGGCGCAGCACCGGGGAGGTGCGCTGACCCTCGTTGCGCACGCTCAGATCGACGCGGCTGGGGTTGCCCGCGTAGACCCGAGGTGGCACGAGCGTGCGTTGCACCGAGAGCGTCAGGCCGAGCCGGCGGGCATAGGTGACGGCGAGCGCCACCACCGCCACGGCGCCGGCACCGAGCACATACAGCTCCTCGATGCCGAAGATCCTCCCGGCCACGAGCAGGCCTACGCCGACCAGCGCGACGGTCCACCCCTGGCGGGTCGGCATGGCCGGCCTCAGGTGCTCCGGCCCGAAGGCACCGCCACCGTGGCCACCGCCTCGGCCAGGGCATCCGCGGAACGGACGCCGGCCAGCTGTGCTTCGGGGGTCACCAGCAGGCGGTGGGCCAGCACCGGCTCCGCCATGGCTTTGAGGTCGTCGGGCACCACGTAGTTGCGGCCAGCGGCGACGGCCCTGGCCTTGGCGGCGCGCTGGAGGTTGAGCACCGAGCGGGGCGACATGCCCAACGCCAGGCGGGGATGGCGGCGGGTGGCATCCGCGATCTCGACCAGGTACGCCTTGAGGCTGGGGGCGATGTGGACGGCCTTGGTCGTCTCGATCATGGTCTGGACATCCTGGATGTGCACGACGGGGCCGATGTCGGCCAGCGCGTCCTCGTTGCCGTGCGTGTCGAGCATCGCCAGTTCCGCGTCGCGGTCGGGATAGCCGAGCGCGATCCGCATCAAGAACCGGTCGAGCTGGCTCTCGGGCAGGGCATAGGTGCCTTCGTGCTCCACGGGGTTCTGAGTGGCGATCACCATGAAGGGCAGGTCGAGTGGGTAGGTGACCGAGTCGACGGTGACCTGCCGTTCGGCCATCGCCTCGAGCAGCGCCGACTGGGTCTTGGGGGAGGCTCGGTTGATCTCGTCGCCCAGGAGGAAGTTGGTGAAGATGGGTCCGGGACGGAAGTCGAACTCGGCGCTGGTGCGGTTGTAGATGCTGACTCCGACCACGTCGGAGGGCAGTAGGTCGGGGGTGAACTGCACCCTCCCGAACCCTGCCTCGATGGAGATGGCCAGCGCCTTGGCCAGGCTGGTCTTGCCGACCCCCGGGATGTCCTCGATGAGGAGGTGACCCTCCGCCAGCAGGCAGAGCACCGCGAGCTGGATGGCGTCGGTCTTGCCCTGGATCACCCGCTCTACGTTGTCGACGATGGCCGCGAACGAATGCGCGAAGGACACCGTGGGCTCGGCGGTCTGCCTGGACATCCGGCGCAGCCTACGTTGTCGGCCGATGCCGCAGCATTCGCTCTCCGTCGCGCTCGGCGCCGTATCGCGGGTCGGGGCGCGGGTCCGGGCGCGGGTCGGGGCGCGGGTCGGGGTCGGGCCGTGAAGCGGTGCGTGCTGGCGCTCGATATCGGTGGCACCAAGCTGGCGGCGGCCCGTGTCGACGAGAACGGTGACGTCCAGGCCTCGGCCCGCGCCGACACCCCACGCGCCGGTGACGCCGAGGATTTCCTCACCGCCCTGGTGGGGGTGGCGGCGCAGGTCCGTGCCGGTGACGAGGTGGCGTGCGGCGTGGGAACCGGTGGACCCATGCTCGCCGGCGGCGAGGCGGTTTCCCCCCTGAACATCCCCCAGGTGCGCGAGTTCCCATTGCGCCGGCGCCTGGCCGAGGTGACCGGGCTGCGCACCTTCGTGGACAACGATGCCAAGGCGCTGACCCTGGGCGAGGGCTGGCGGGGGGCGGCTGTCGGGTGCCGAAACTTCATGGCCATGGTCGTGTCGACCGGGGTGGGTGGGGGCATCGTGGTCGACGGACGTCTGCTCGACGGCGCAGAGGGCAACGCCGGGCATGTCGGTCATCTCATCGTCGAGCCCGGTGGGCGCCGGTGCGCCTGTGGCGCCCGGGGTTGCCTGGAGGCGGAGGCCTCCGGTACGGCGTTGGCCGCCATCCTCGGTGCCCCCGCGGCCACTGCGCCCGTCGAGTTGCGTCGCCGCACAGGGACGCTGGTGGGCCGTGCCGTGGCCGGCGTTGTACACCTGCTCGACCTGCGGCTGGTGGCCGTGGCCGGCTCGGTCGCCCTCGGATTCGGCGACGACTTCTTCGCTGCCGCGCGGTCGGAACTCGCCCGCTGCGCCCGCCTCGACTTCGCCACCGGCGCCACCATCGTGCCCGCCGGTCTGGGTCCCCAGGGCCCC
Organism: Acidimicrobiia bacterium; assembly: GCA_031376015.1. GTDB lineage: Bacteria > Actinomycetota > Acidimicrobiia > Acidimicrobiales > JACDCH01 > JANMIX01. The sequence continues at coordinate 2,893 of JANMIX010000327.1, forward strand.
CTGGTGGGGGCGGCGGCCGTCGCCTGGCGGGCCCTGCCCGACGGGCCCGAGGTGCTGGCCCGGTGACGGTGGCGGTCGTCCTGGCGGTGTTGGGCCGCCCTCGGTTGTGGCGGGTGGCCCTCGTGCAGGCCCGGCGCCTGGCGCCGCGACGATGGTGGACACGCGCCCCGTTCCTACCGCTTCCCGACCGCGCCTGGTTGCGTTTCCGGATGGAAACCCAGTACGGCGATGCCGGCGCCCGCCCCGACGTCGAGGACGTGGTCACCTGGCTCGAGTGGTGCCGAGACTTCGGATCGGGCACGCACCCGAATCGCCCGCCACGCCGCTGATCACGCGGATAGCGTGCCGCCATGGACCCGCCTGCGGGCCCGGGTAGCCAGGGCCGATCGCTCGTGCTGAACGCCAGCTACGAGCCGCTCGCGGTGGTCCCGGCGCGCCGAGCCGTGGTGTTGGTGCTGGCCCAGCGCGCCGACAGCGTGGAACCCTCCGGGGCGGTCGTGCACAGCGAACGTCTCGTGCTCGACGTCCCCTCGGTGTTGCGGCTCCGGCAGTTCGTGGCGGTGCCTTACCGGCGCCGGATCGCCGTGAGCCGTCGAGCCGTGATGGTGCGCGACGAACACCGGTGCCAGTACTGCGGGGCGCGGGCGGAGTCGATCGATCATGTCGTGCCCCGCTCCCGGGGAGGAACCCACAGCTGGGACAACGTGGTCGCCGCCTGCCGGCCCTGCAACTCCCGCAAGCGCGACCGCCTGCTGCATGAGACGCCGATGCACCTGCGCCGGCCGCCGCTGGTTCCCCATGGCTCGGTGTGGGCCATCGTGTCGGCGGGCTCGGTGCCCTCGTCCTGGCAGCCGTACCTACGGGGCATGACGTTCGCCGACGCGGCCGCTGCCGGTTGAGCCCCGCCCTGGTGCGGGCTCCAGGTCGATGACGGCGCCCTGGCCCGTGTCGCGACGGCTCGGGACCGCCCAGGAACTGCACGCGCTCGACTTCGGCGCGCCGGCCGAAGCCGAGGTGTGGGTGCTGGAGACCGTGAGGGACGCCCTGGTGCTCGGTTCGGCTCAAGCCGGCGGTCCCACGCCCGCAGGGGAGCGCGACGCGGGAGCGCCAGGGGGTGGCATCGGCACCGGGAGCGTCGACCTCGGATCGGGGAACTCCGATATCGTGCGGCGACGCAGCGGCGGCGGGGCGGTGTGGCTCGAGGCGGCACCGAAGGGCGGCTCGGTGTGGATCGACGTGCTGGTGCCCCGCGACCATCCGCTCTGGCATGACGACATCGGGGTGGCGCCCCTGTGGTTGGGCGATGTCTGGGCGGCGGCGCTGGCCGGGACGATCGAGGCGCCCACGGTCCATCGGGGCGCGATGGTGCGCTCGCGTTGGTCGGATCAATTCTGTTTCGCCGGGCTCGGTCCCGGTGAGGTGACCGCCGGCCCGGGCGGACCGAAGGTCGTCGGCATCAGCCAGCGGCGCACCCGCGCCGGCGCCCGATTCCAGTGTGTGGCCTACCGCGCCTTCGACGCCGGTCCCGCCGCCGCCCTCCTGGGGATTCCCCCCGCCGACCTCGACGGCTGCGGGCTCGGTACGGGCCAGGCACCGGCGGCCGTGATCGCCGCCTTCCTGGCCGAACTGCGCACCCACCGGCCCTAGCCGCGCCCTACCCGTGCCCTAGCCGTCCCCCCGAGGGAGTTGCGGTGCCGGGCGCAGGCTCGGCAATCGAACACACGTACCCAGAGTGGGACTGTTCGCGCCGCCAGTGGGGCGAATTCCTTGACGCGTGGGGAGAAGGGGTAGAGAATGGGGCGCAGTGGAGGGACGGATGCCGAATCGCGAGCATGAAGGGGGGAGGTGGGACCGATGTTCACTGGCCAACAGGACCGAACGCTTGACGACAAGTCCCGCCTCGTGCTCCCCAGCGCGTTCCGCCGCCCCTACGAAGGCCAGGGTGGCCGGCTCTCCCCGGGGGACCGGTGCCTGGTGGTCTTCCCGGAGGACGTCTTCAGCCAAGTGGCCGAGCGCATGAACGAGAAGTGGCGCAGTGGTGAGGTCGAGGACGACGACGTCGTGCGGGTCTTCTTCTCCAACACCGTGCGGGTCGAACTCGACAACCAGGGCCGCTTCATGATCCCCGAGCGGAGCCGGGCCTACGCCGGCATCGCCCGCGACGTCACCGTCGTGGGCCACCAGGACCACCTCGAACTCTGGGACACCGCCAGCTATCGCGCCGTGGAAACGGCCAAGTCCCCCGAATCCGTCTCGGCGCAGCTGCGCCGGATGCGGGTGTTCTGACCCCGCCGATATCCCGCCAGCCACACCCCGCCGACCCACACCGCCAGCCATCGATACGAACAGGAGCGCACGGACCGCAGCCACGACCCACGCACGGATCGCTGATCCGCAGTCTCCCGGCGAGCAGATGGAAGCCCCTACTCCGCCCGCTTCCCATCAGTTCAGTCGGGGAGAAATCCCGGCGAGCGCCGCCCGCCGGGGGGCTGCCGATCAGCGATCCCCGAGGAGCAACCCACGTACCCGGCCGCTCCGGCGGCCCGAGCCGAGGACGGAAGGCTCGCCATGACCAACGGCTTCTCGCACCGACCGGTGCTCGTCGACATCGTCGTCGAACTGTTTCGCCCGGTACCCCCGGGAGTGCTGCTCGACGCCACTGTCGGCGGAGGAGGCCATGCCGCGGCGATCCTCGATGCCCTCCCGCAGTTGCACATCGTCGGTCTCGACCGCGATGGCGATGCGCTGGAGGCCGCCGCCGCCTCTCTGGCTACCTACGGGGATCGCGCCTCGTTGCACCGGGCCCGAAACGACGGTCTCGAACAAGTTATGGAAACGCTCTCGCTCACACAACTCTCCGGCGCCCTCTTCGACCTCGGTGTCTCCTCGCCCCAGTTCGACCGCGGCGAACGGGGTTTCTCCTACCGCAACGACGGTCCCATCGACATGCGCATGGACCAGCGTGCCGATCGGTCGGCGGCCGACGTCGTCAACGGTGCCAGCGAATCCGAACTGGTGCGGATCCTCCACGACTACGGCGACGAGCGGTACGCCGGCCGTATCGCCAAGGCCATCATCGCCGCCCGGCCCCTTTCGTCCACGGTGGCACTGGCCGAGGTCGTGCGCGACGCCATCCCCGCCCCCGCTCGGCGCCGGGGCGGTCACCCGGCCAAGCGCACCTTCCAGGCGCTCCGCATCGAGGTGAACGACGAGCTCGGTTCGCTGCGGCGTGCCCTCGAAGCCGCCGTTGCCAAACTCGTTCCGCAGGGTCGCTGCCTAGTGCTCAGCTACCACAGCGGCGAAGACCGGATCGTGAAGGACGTGTTCCGCCAGGCCGAGACCGGCGGCTGCACCTGCCCGCCCGGCCTTCCCTGCCAGTGCGGGGCGGTCCGTCTCGGGCGCGAGTTGCGACCCCTCAAGCGCCGTCCCGCGTCCGAGGAGATCAGCCAGAACCCCCGTGCCGCGAGTGCCGTGCTGCGCGGCATCGAACGACTGGAGCCCCAGTGACCGCTACCTCGACGCACGCTCCGCGCGCCACGCGGCCCCGCCGGCAGGAGGCGCCTGCGACACCACCCGACCTGCGGTTGGTGTCGCCGGTGCGCCACGTCCGGCGTTTCGGCGGGCTTGTGGTGCTGGGCGCCCTCGGACTGCTCTTCGGACTGGTGTTCCTGCAGGTGTTGCTGGTGCAGAACCAACACCACATCGACTCGCTCAACGCCCGCCTCGGAAACGAGCAGGCGACCTATCAGCGCCTGCGCCTCGAGGTCGCGGAGATGGAGGCGCCCGATCGCATCGTGCGCGAGGCCACCAAGCTGGGACTGGTCGAGCCCCCCGGCGCGCCCGTCTACCTCACCCCCTCGGCGGAGGACGCCCGCGCGCTGGGTCTGCCGGCCGGGTCGGTGGATCAGATGGGGGAGAGCACCAGTGATTGGCCTCGCATGAAGCCCTACCTGCAGGACCGCGGATGAACGCCTCCGACCGCCCTCGGCGGCGGGGAACGGCCTCGGCGGCTCCCCGTCGCACCGTCCCCACCGGGGGCCCAAGGGGTCGCCCCAAAACCCCCAACCCCCCCCGGGGGCGGGGGA
>JANMIX010000358.1:0-9685 GCA_031376015.1 Acidimicrobiia bacterium
CACCCTGACCACTCACGACCTACCGACCGTGGCCGGAGTGTGGGACCGCACGGATGGTGAGCCGGTCCTGCGCGATCGGCTCGAGCACTTCGCCGAGGTCGACTCGGACGCGTCGGCCACTGCGGTGAATTGGGCGGCCCACGACCGATTGGGTCGGTCCCCCAGTAGGATCGCACTCGCTGCGCTCGAGGACGCGCTGGGCGTACGGGAACGGACGAACGTACCGGGTACGACGACCGAGCGGCCGAACTGGTCTCAGCCGTTGCCGAAAACAGTGGCTGACCTGGTAGTCGACCCCGAGGTCACCGCGATCGCCGCCCGCATGGGGGCGACGAGGCCACCGAAGGACTAGTTACTAAAGGTCAGGCGAGAACCGTCCGATCAGGTGATTTCCTCCTGAGCAGTTTGGGGGAATACTCAGTGAGGGTCGCAACGCCCGAATCGGGACAGGGAGGGCTCCTCGCGGTGGAATGCAACAAAGTGGAACCGATCGAAAACGCAAGCGCACTACCGGCGCGCCGCGGCCGGGGTGACGGCGCTGCGGCCGTGGTGGAGATGGCCTTCGTCATCACCATCCTGTCGGTGCTGCTGTTCGGGATCATCGAGTTCGGCTACGTGATGAACTTCCGCCAGAGCCTCTCCCAGGCGGCCGCCGAGGGGGCCCGGGCTGGCGCCGTTGCCCAGAGCGGCGCCACCGTGGCTTCCGCCGCCACCGCCGCCACCAGCGCCTCCATCCAGCAGGCCACCGGCAAGACCTGCGGATCCGCCGGGATGACCTGCACGAGTACCTACGACGCTGCGGCCAAGACCATCACCGTGACCGTCACCTACGACTACTCGGGCCATCCCCTCATGCCGAACATCCCCGTGGTGAGCGCCTTCCTGCCCGGCACCATCACGACCTCCTACACCGCCAAGGCCAACTGATGGAGAGGTACTGGAATCGTCGCCGGCGCGGCGACGACGGCGCAGTGCTGCCCATCGTGGCGCTCTCGCTCACCGTGCTGCTGGTGATGTCGGCCTTCGTCGTCGACCTGGGCCGGCTCATGATCAAGCGACGCGACCTTCAGGGCGCCGCGGACGTCGTGGCCCTGGATCTCGCCCGACTGCTCGACGGACGGACGACCGGCGCCATCCAGGCCGACCCCACCTGGGCGAACACCAAAGCCACCTCGGCGGCCGCCAACGGCTACTCCGATCCCTCGATCTTCACCGCCAGCCTGGGCCAGCAGGCCGGCCGTGGTCAACCCTTCACCGCGACGTCCTCCAACCAGGTTCCCACCGCGGTGAAGGTGGTGGCCACCGACACGGTGCGGTACTTCTTCGCCACCATCATCGGCTTGTCCAGTGCCAGCACCTCCCGCACCGGTTACGCCCGCCAGGAGGCCACCGCCTGTTGGTCGCTCGGGAGCTATGCCGCCAACGTGTCCAGCGGGCAGCAGCAGTCGCTGCTCAACGCGCTCCTCAACGACGCGCTCAACACCAGCGCAGTCTCGTATACGGGCCTGGCCAACGCGTCGGTCACCTACGACGACCTGGCTGCGCAACTCGGGGTGGGGGGCCCCGAGAACGTGCTCAACGGCAGCTTCAGCTATGCGGAGGTGGCCGGTGCCACCGCGGCGGCCCTGTCGGCCAACGGCGACACCGCCAATGCCAGCACCGCCAACGGGGTCGCCCAGAACGTGCCGGGGAACCAGACCGTACCGTTCAACGACTTCGTCAACGCGTCCCAGGGCAACGGGTCGGCCCTGAGCGGCAGCGTCAACGTGTTGGACCTGCTCGCAGCGGACGCCTTCCTCGCAAACGGCAGCAACGCGCTCTCTCTGCCGACAGGCAGCATCTCGATCCCCGGGTTGACCTCGATCACCGGGACCGCCGCCGTCACCCAGGCGCCGGTGACCACCTGCTCGCCCGCGGGCGGCACCAACAGTCAGAGCCAGGTCAGCCTCGACATCACCGCCACGGTCGCCATTCCCCTCGTGGGCTCGGTCGTGTACCACCTCACCCTGGGCGTGGCCAACGGCACCTCGGTGCTCACCGCGGTGGCGTGCCGGGCCGGCAGCCCCCTCACCCAGACGGTGGGCATCACGTCCTCGGTGCTCACCCCGGCCCTCACGGTGAGCATCGCGGGAGTGAGCCAGGCCATCGTCAGCCCACCCACCACGACCAACTCGTCGTCGAGTTCGGCCACCTTCAACGTGCCGCCCGACGTGTACGGCACCTCGAAGGTGAGCACCGGCAGTTCGAGCGTCAGCTTCGCCACCCTCTTCGGTGGGGCGTCGGTCAGCGGCCAGCCGGTTCTGAACGCCACGCTGGCGAACCTGTTGGACCAGCTCAACACCTACGTGAGCCCCCTGTTCCAGCTGATGGGCATGCGGGTGGCCGGTAGCGACGCCTACCTCCAGGCGGCCATCAAGTGCGACAACGTGAACCTGTCGGGCTGAGCCTCCGGGCAGGGTCGGCGCGGCCGAACCGGTGCGACGGTCAGTCCAGGTCGGACCAGTCCTCCGGGTTCGCTTCCACGAACTGTTCGATGACGGTGGCGTCCACGCCGTCGACCAACACCAGACCCCGTTGCTCGGGCGGCTCATCGTTGGAGTACAGCAGGATCCGCCACGTGGGCCGGCTGCGCAGGCCCCGCCAGCCCAACTGGGCCGAGGCATGGCCCACCGGGAACCCCACCGCCCGGCTGGCGGCAACCAGTGCGTCGCGCTCGTCGACCTCGAGGTCGAAACCGGCCTGATAGCTGTAGAGCGCGAACAGCAACAGACCGATGCCGGCCAGCAGCATGCCGGGGTTCACCAGTACCCCGCCGTCCCCCTTCAAGGCCCACAACACGATGCTGCCCAGCCCGACACCGGCGTACAGGAACGCAGGGATGCGGCGCCGGTTGTTGTTGGGGAACAGGTAGGGGCCCACCAGGCCGGTGGCATCGAGATCCTCGGGCAGTTCGTCGCGGATCGCATCGTCACCGGAAGGCGGAAGGGCGGCGTCGGGGGAGTCCATGTCGGTTCGACGGTAGTGACCCATCGCTCCGTGCATCCAGGCGGGGATTCGCGGCGCCCCCGGTAGGTTCGGAGGCCGAGCCACGAAAGGTCCCTCCCACGGTGCAGCACACGACCATCCCCATCGATGTCTACGAACGGCGCTGGAAGGTGCTGGCGGTGCTCACCCTCAGCCTCGTGTTGGTGGTGGCAGGGAACTCGGCACTGAATGTGACGCTGCCCACACTGGTGCGCGATCTGCATGCCACCGGCACGGATCTGCAGTGGATCGTCGACGTCTACTCCCTGGTCTTCGCCGGGCTGCTGCTGCCCATGGGCGCCCTCGGTGACCGCTTCGGCCGCAAGGGGATGCTGCAGATCGGGCTGGTGGTGTTCGGGGCGGGAAGCCTGGCCGCGACCTTCGCCACGGTGCCGTGGCACCTGGTGGTGACCCGGGGCGTCATGGGCGTCGGCGGCGCCATGATCATGCCGGCGACGTTGTCGATCGTGACCAACGTGTTCCCGGTCCACGAACGGGCCCGGGCCATCGCCGTGTGGGCCGGCTTCGCGGGGGCGGGGGCCGCCCTCGGTCCGCTGATCTCCGGCCTGCTGCTCGAGCACTATTCGTTCGGCTCGGTCTTCTTCATCAATGTCCTCATCGCCGGTGCGGCACTGGCCCTGGGGGCCACCATCGTGCCCTCGTCGCGCGACGCCGAGGAACGGCCACTCGATCCGGTGGGTGCGTTGCTGTCCATGGCGGGCCTCGGTGCGTTGCTGTACGCCATCATCCAGGCACCGCAACGCGGCTGGACCGATTCGTTGATCGTGGGGTTGGCGGTGGTCGCCGTGGTCGCCTTGGGCGCCTTCGTGCAGTGGGAACGCCGGAGCCCGCATCCGATGTTGCCCATGACGCAGTTCCGCGACGCCGGCTTCTCGACAGGCGCGTCGGTCGTGGGGCTCACCTTCTTCGCCATGTTCGGCCTGTTCTTCGTCGCCACCCAGTACGTGCAGTTCGTCGAGGGCTACTCGCCGCTGCAGGCCGGCGCGGCCACGCTGCCGATGGCGGTGATGATGGTGGTGTTCGCACCTCGCAGCGCCGGCTTCGCCGAACGGTTCGGCCGGCCCCGGGTGATGGCGACGGGCCTGCTGTCGGTTGCGATCGGCATGTCGCTCATGGCCACCCTCGGCGTCGACACCCCGTACTGGCGCCTCGCGGTGGCCCTGATGTTCCTGGGTGCGGGCATGGGTTCGGCGACTGCCCCGGCCACCGGCGCCATCATGGAGTCGCTGCCGTTGGGCAAGGCGGGTGTGGGCTCGGCCGTGAACGACACCACCCGCGAGGTCGGCGGCAGCCTCGGCGTCGCCGTGCTCGGCAGCCTCCTGGCCTCGCGCTACCGCGCCGCGCTGGTGCTCGACCCTTCCGTGCCGGTGGCCGCCACCAGGGCCGCGCACGACTCGCTGGGTGCGGCCCTGGGGGTTGCGGCCCAGGCTCCCGGCGCCACGGGCGCGGTCATTGCCGAGACAGCCCGCCAGGCGTTCGTGGACTCGATGGGGCTCGTGTTCCTGGTGGCCGCCGCGGTGGCGGCCGGCACCTCGCTGCTGGTGCTCAAGGTGATGCCGGCGCGCACTGCCGGGCAACCCGTCGCCGGCGCGGTCGCCTTGTCGCCCGATGACGGCGTGACACTGGCCGGCGACACCCTCTGACAGGACCCGTGCGCCACGTGACGCTGGCCCCGATCGTGGTTCAGGATGCGGGCCACGCCTCCCGCAAGCGCTCCCAGGTCCGGTCCAGGCTCTCGGGGAGCACCCGGGTCTCGGCCACCGCAGTCATGAAGTTCGAGTCTGCGTTCCAGCGGGGCACGACGTGGGCGTGCACATGGGTCGGCACCCCGGCACCGGCGGCCTCACCGAGGTTGAAGCCGACGTTCACACCCTGTGGCTGGTACGCGGCCTTCACTGCGCGGACGCAATCGACGACCGTGGCCCACAGTTCGAGGTGCTCCTCGGTGGTGAGCCCTTCGAGCTCGCCGACCTCGCGGTAGGGCATCACCAGTACGTGCCCGGACGTGTACGGGTACCGGTTGAGGATGGCGAACACCGCACTCCCCCGATGCACGATGTGGCAGGCGGCGTCGTCGAGACCCGAGGCGAGGATCCGGGCGAACACCGACCCCGCTCCTTGCGGTGGTGCCGAAGCGCCGTCGGTCACCCATTCCGAGCGCCATCCCGCCCACAGTCGCTCCATCGGGCCGGGCGTCATCGCCGGGCGGCCACCTCGGCGCCGAGGCGGGCGGCGAACTCGCTCACCGCCACCCCCCGTTCGGGTTGGTCGGATCCCCGGGCGTTGACCCCCACGGTCGCCGCCGCCACGTCGTCGTCGCCCACCACCAGCACGTAGGGCACCTTTTCGAGCTTGGCGTGACGGATCCGGCCGCCCAACTTCTCCGACGCCCTGTCCACGGTGACCCGGAAGCCTTCCTTGCGCAGGTCGTCTGCCACCGATTCGGCGTAGGCCTCGTGGTCGTCGCGTACCGGCAACACGCGTGCCTGCTCGGGAGCCAGCCACGCCGGAAAGGCCCCGGCGAAATGCTCCAGCAGCACCCCGAAGAACCGTTCGATCGAGCCGAACAGGGCTCGGTGCAGCATCACCGGACGGTGCCGTTCGTTGTCGTTGCCCACGAACTCGAGGCCGAAACGCTCGGGCATGTTGAAGTCGTACTGGATCGTCGACAGCTGCCAGCGCCGGCCGATGGCGTCGCGCACCTTCACGTCGATCTTGGGACCGTAGAACGCACCGCCGCCCTCATCGACCTCGTAGGGCACCTCCTCGGCGACCAGCGCGGCGCGGAGCGCCTCGATGGCGGCGTCCCATCCCTCGTCGGTGCCCACCGATTTCTCCGGCGGACGGGTCGACAGGTTGGCCTCGAAGTCGTCGAAACCGAAGGCGCGCAGCACCGAGAGCACGAACCCCAGCAGGCTGCGGATCTCCCCGTGGGCCTGATCGGGCGTGCAGAAGATGTGGCTGTCGTCCTGGGTGAAGCCCCGGATGCGCATCAGGCCGTGCAGCACACCGGCGCGCTCATAGCGGTAGACGGTGCCCAACTCGTAGAACCGCACGGGCAACTCGCGGTAGGAACGCTGCCGGCTCTTGTACACGAGGATGTGCATCGGGCAGTTCATGGGCTTGGGGTAGTACGACCCGTTGTCCATCTCCATGGGCGGGTACATGCCGTCGGCGTAGAAGTCGAGGTGACCGCTGATCTCGAACAACCGGCCGTTGGTGAGATGCGGGGTGTAGACGAACTCGTAGCCACCACTCAGGTGCCGTTCGCGGCTGTAGTCCTCCATGATCTTGCGCACGATGGCCCCCTTGGGGTGCCACACCGCCAGACCCGCCCCCAACTCCTCCGGGAAGGACAGGAGGTCCAACTCGACGGCCAGCTTGCGGTGGTCGCGCTTGGCCGCTTCCTCGAGGCGGTGGAGGTGCTCTTCCAGTTCGGCCTTGGTGGCCCACGCCGTGCCGTAGATGCGCTGCAGCTGCGGGTTGCGCTCGTCGCTGCGCCAGTAGGCACCGGCAACCCGCATCAGCTTGAAGTGACCCAGGTGCCGGCCCGTGTGCTCCACATGGGGGCCGCGGCACAGGTCGATGAAGCCGGGACGCCCGTGGAAGGGGGGCTGTGCTTTGGGGGTACGGGGCGGGTTCTCGTACGTGCGCGCCGTGCCCGCCCCGCTGACCGACATCGGATCGGTGGCGGCGTTGTCGATGATCTCCAGCTTGAAGGGGTGGTCACGGAAGATCGACCGGGCCTCCTCGGCGGGGAGCTCGGCGACCACGAACTCCTGGCCCTCGGCGATCAACTCGCGCATGCGGGCCTCGATGCGATCGAGGTCCTCCGGGGTGAACGTGCCGGGCTTGCCGTCGGGCCCGTCGGGCAGCCGGAAGTCGTAGTAGAAGCCGTCCTCCACCGGTGGGCCGATCCCGAAGGTGGCGCCGGGGAACAGATCGAGCACGGCCTGGGCCAGCACATGGGCCGTGGAATGGCGGATCGTGTAGAGGCCCCGCTCGGCGGTGGCGGTGATGATGGCGACCTCGTCGCCCTCGGCGAGTGGCCAGTCGAGATCGCGCTCGATGCCGTTGACCAGCGCGATCACGGCGGCCTTGGCCAGGCGGGAACCGATGGCGGCGGCCAGACCTCCGGCGGTGGTCCCGACGGCAACCTCGCGGGAGGAACCATCGGGAAGCCGGATCGTCAACTGGTCTGCCATAGGGGGATGACGTTAGCGACGCAGGACCGCGTCCCCGGACCGCTTTGCGGCCGGGCGGATTGTGGGTCCGGGTGCGGTGGCCTCAGGCTCGGCGGGGCTGGAACGGCGCCGCGCTGCCGAGCACATCGGCCGATGATCGCCGGGGCGGGTCGGTCACGTCCACCGCGGCCTGGTCGTGACCGTTGGGTGCGATGACGGCGATCGCGCTGGGCACCTGCGCCACATCGGTGGGCAGGGCCTCCGCCTTCTTGGTGGCGTAGCTGTCGACGTACTCCTGGCCCGACAGGGCCCGCACCTCGAACATCACCTCGTCGATGAGTTGGCGCAGCACCAGCCGGTCGTCGGCGCGATCGCGGTAGCGCTCGACGCTGATGGGCCGGCCGATCTTGAGTTCGGCCACCCGGAAGGGTGCCGGGTACTTGGCATCGGGCGGCATGATCTCCCGAGTGCCGCGTAGGCCCACCGGAACCAGAGGCGCACCGGTGCGCAACGCCAGCCGGGCCGGGCCGGTATGGCCCTTGTGCAGCTTGCCGTTGCGCGATCGGGTGCCTTCGGGATAGATGCCGAACAACTCGCCCCGCTCCAGCACCCGCGCCGCCGCATCCAGGGCCCGCTCGGCCGCGGAGCCGCCGCCGCGGTCGATGGGGATCATGCCGATGGCAGGGAAGAGATGCTTGGTCTTCCAGTCGTCCATGTACTCGGCCTTACCCACGAAGGTGATGCGACGGGGCAGGACGGCCGGAAGGAAGAACGAGTCGAGCACCGAGATGTGGTTTGGGCAGAGGATGGCCGGCCCGGTGGTGGGCACGTGCTCGACGCCCTCGACCCGAATGCGCCATAGAAACCGGAACACCGGCACCATCACGGCTCGGGCGACCGGGTACAGGTTGCCGTACTCGCGAGTTTCGTCCCCTGCCATCGGAATCGATAGTGGCACACCGCGCTGCGGTGCGCGGCTCAGTCGACCAGCGAGATGCCCAGGAGGGCGGCGGCGGCCGACACGCCGTGGCCCGCCGCGGCCGCCTGGTCGATGCACGCCACGGCCGAGGGCGTGTCGAGATCGTCGTCCAGCGCGGCCCGCACGGCATCCAGCCCGCCGTCGCCGGCGCCGGCCTGGCGCCACGTGTCGAGGCGGGCCTGCGCCCGGGGCATCCGCTCGTCGTCCCACTCCCAGCCGGTCCGGTAGTGGTTCTCCACGATCATCAGGCGGATGGCCATGGCGTCGTACAGTTTGCGCAGTTCCGACACGAACACCAGGTTGCCCAGCGACTTGGACATCTTCTCGCCGTTCATGCGGACCATGGCCTGATGCATCCAGTGCCGCACGAAGGGCTCACCGGTGGCCGCCTCGGACTGGGCCCGCTCGCACTCATGATGGGGGAAGATCAGATCGGCGCCGCCGCCGTGGAGGTCGATGGTGGTGCCCAGTTCCCGCAGCGCCAGCGCCGAACATTCGATGTGCCAACCGGGACGGCCCGGCCCCCACAGCGAATCCCAGGACGGCTCGTCGGGCAGCGACGGCTGCCACAGCACGAAATCGAGCGGGCTGCGCTTGTGAGGATCCTCGACGTTGCCGCCCCGCTCGGCGGCGTAGGCCAGCATGGTGGCCTCGTCGTAGTGCGAGATGGAGCCGAAGTCGGGGAAGGTCCGCACATCGAAGTACACCGCGCCGCCCGCTTCGTAGGCGTGACCGCGGTCGAGCACCATGCCGATGAAGCCCCGGATGTCGGCGATGGCCGAGGTGGCCCGAGGCTCGCTCCAGCTGGGGAGCATCCCGAAGGCCTTCATGTCCTCGTCGAACCGGGCCGTCTCCGCTGCGGCCAGATCGAGGTAGTGCACGCCCAACTCGCGGGCCTTGCCCAGGATCGAGTCGTCCACGTCGGTCACGTTGCGCACGCAGCGGGTGTCGTGGCCCATGTCACGCAGCCGGCGCTGCAGCACGTCGTAGCCCACGTAGGTGGCGGCGTGCCCCAGGTGGGTGGCGTCATAGGGTGTGATCCCGCACGTGTACATCGTGACCACGGGACCGGGCTCGAAAGGCACCACGGCCTCGCGGGCCGTGCAGTAGAGGCGAATGGTCACTCGTCGGAAGCGACGTCGGGCTCGCCGCCGGCGGTGGGGATACCGGTGAACTTCACGGCAACGCGGGTCTTGTAGTGCACGTTCAACTGCAGCAGCACCGCGGTGAAGGATTCGATCGGGGTGGCCAGCGACAGTTCGCCGGCGTCCAGGGGACGCATGTTGGGCACCCTGGCCACGATCTCGGAGGTCACCTCGGTGGCCCGGGGGTGGTCCGAACACACCAGCACGTCGCTCTCGATGGGATGGTTGAGATCACCGAGTTCCTTGGCCGGCACATGATGGAAGGCGGCCGCCAGCAGACAGTGGGGAATGGCGGCCTGTACTGATGCCGCCACCGATCCGCGGGGCGGCAC
>JANMIX010000360.1:0-6589 GCA_031376015.1 Acidimicrobiia bacterium
CAGGCGGAACGTACGGCAGCGACGAGGCGGCCCTGCTCGTCCCGAGCGGCGGCGGACACCGGTTGGCGGTGCTCGGGCGGCAAGGGTCCGAGCAGTTCCTCCACCGCAGGGTCCTGGCCCACCTGCAGCACCACCGGATGCCCGCCTGTGCCGAGGAGCGCCGGAGCTTCGAGGGCGTACCAGGCGATGGGATTCCAGCGATGCGGGCCGGGCGCGCCCTCCTCGAGCAGGTGGACCGCCGCCGGGGTCCACGGTGCCGAGAACCGTTCCAGGCTCACTATGGCGGCACCGAGCCGGGCCGGGTCGAGCTCGTCGGCGACGGTCACGTGCGGCTGGAAGGGATGGACATCGGGCCGCTCCAGGGGACCCCGACGTACGGCGGCGCGCAGCCGCCGCAGCCCGGTGAGGTCGCCGCTCACCTCCAGATAGGCCACGGGCGAGTCGCCCGCGAACGTGGCGACGCGTCCCAGGCGAAGCTGCAGTGGCCCCTCGGTGGCGGCGGCCGCGTCCCGGAGCAGTTGCAGCACCTCGTCGAGATCTCGGGTGTGCACGTTGATGGGTGGAACCAGCGTGCAGTGCGGCGAAACCCGCTCCAGCGCGCCGTCACCGAGCCCCCGGCGAAGGCCGTCGATCTCGCGCCCCAGTGGGTCCTCCACCAGCAGGGCGACGGCCAGGCGGCGCCTCGGCACCGGGCTCAGCCCCGCAGGAGCCGGCGGATGTCGGCCCGATTTGTCTCCCAGGCATGGCGGAACGCGGGCCAGGCGACCAGCGCCGCCCCCCCCTGTAGGAACACCGAGGCATCACTGCCCCGAAGGCCACCGGCCAGGCGGCGATCCATCAACGCGGCACGGGCGAACTGGCGGCGGGCGGCGCTGGTGTTACCGGCCTCTGCCGAGGTGAGACCTTCGAGCAGTGCCTGCTTGGCCCGCCGGCGTCGCAGGGTCCGGCGTGCCACCCGCGCATCGGCACCGGAGAGGACGTGGGCGAGCAGGTCCTCGAGTACCTCGATGTCGCCCGTGAGGTACTGGAAGTTCCCCGACAGCGACGTCGGCGTTCGGCGGTACAAACCGGTCGGGCACGGTGCTTTGGTGACGACGGCGCCGCAGCGGACCATACGGATCCACAGGTCCCAGTCCTGACTTCGCCGGAAGTGCCGATATCCGCCGGCCTCGTCATAGAGACCGCGGGTGAACAGGCTGCCGGTCGGTACCAGCGTGCGTTCGAGGATGACCGAACGCTGGCGTTCGGGCGGGGGAAGGTCGGGTGCGATCACCCACGGTTCGCGCCCCACCACCACGTCGGGGATCCAGTGCAACAAGTTCGACGAGATGATCCCGCCGTGGCGCTCATGGGATCGCTCCATGATCGCCAGGTGATCGGGGAACCAGTAGTCGTCGGCGTCGAGAATGCAGAGCAGATCACCGGTGCTGCAGGCCACGGCCTCACGCCGGGCCACGCCCGCACCACCGTTCACCTCGAGGCGCACCACCTCCAGAGGAAGGTGATCGGACCAGGCCTTGGCAATCGCGACGGTGTCATCAGTCGAGGCATCGTCGACGACGATGACCTCATCCGCGGGCCGTCGCTGGGCCGCCACCGATGCCAGGGCGGTCGACAGATCCTCGCCCGCATTGAAGGCGGCGATGATGACGGACAGGCGTGACATTCGCGGCCGATGGTACTCAGGCGCTCCGCCGCGGACCCTGACCCGCCGGCAGGAGCCGTTCAGACAGGTGCGGCATCTGCTGCCACTCGTCGGAAATGGCGAAGGCGCGAGCCCCGGCCAGCGGCTCGGCACGGCCGAAGATGTAGCCCTGAACGAGAGGACAGTCCATGCGCTTCAGGTGTTCCAACTGACCCAGCAACTCGACGCCCTCGCCCACCACCAGCAGTCCCAGTGAGTGCGCCAGGGCCACGATGGCTTCGCTCACCGATGCGGCACGGCCCGTCCGATCGTCGAGCGCGGTGACGAAGGATCGGTCGATCTTCACCATGTCGATGGGCAACTGCGCCAGGTAGTTGAGCGAGCTGTAGCCGGTACCGAAGTCGTCGAGGGCCACAGAGACGCCGGCGGCCTTGAGACGCTCGATCCTGCTGATGGCGAGATCGACGTCGCCCACCACGCTGCGTTCGGTGATCTCGAGGACGAGCCGGTCGGGTGCCACTCCCACCCGGCGAACTGCGCCCATCACGTCGTCGAGCAGACCAGGGCTGTCGAACTGGCGGTTGGCGAGGTTGACGGTGATCTTCGGGCACACCTCACCCGGCGCGCAGGGCCAGTCGGCCAGGTCCTGGCACACCCGATCGAAGACGAAGCGACCGATCTCCACGATGGCGTCGGAGGCCTCGGCCTCGTCGATGAAGGCCTCGGGCAGCAACAACCCGCGCTCGGGATGCTGCCAGCGCAGCAGGGCCTCGAAGCCCCACAGCGTGGGCATCGAGGTGGAGACGTCCACTATGGGCTGGTAGTAGACGACGAACTCGTTACGGGTGACGGCGGAGCGCAGATCGGCGCGTAGCTGCAGCAGTTCGATGGCCTGGGTGTGCATGAAGGGCTCGAAGACCGACACCACACCTTTGCCCCGGCGCTTGGACTGGTACATGGCGGCGTCCGCGTTGCGCAGAAGAACTTCGGCGGAGAGTCGACTGGCCGCGTCGCTGCCCGCCAGCCCCACGCTGACCGACACCGGTAGCGACGTGTCCTCCACGATCAACGGCTCCGAGAAGCTGTCGATGGCCCGTTGCACCAGCGCCACCGCCCGCTCCTCGTTCAGATCGGCGAACAGGACCGCGAACTCATCGCCGGCCAACCGGGCGACGAACCCGCTCGAACCGGCGGCTTGCACCAGGCGGTCGGCCACACCTTGGATGATCTGATCGCCGCCGGCGTGGCCGAGCGTGTCGTTCACAACCTTGAAGTCATCGACGTCGATGAAGGCCACCGAGAGCGGCGAGCGCCGTGTGCGGGCGTGCGCGACGGCAACCTCGAGTCGCTCCCGGAACGCGACTCGATTTGGCAGACCGGTCAGGCCGTCGTGGAGCGCCTGATGGCGCAACTTCTCCTCGAGCTGGTGGCGCTCGGTCACGTCGCGCAAGGCACACACGATCCCGTGATCGTCCACCGAGTCGGGCAGCGCACCCAGCGCGGCATCGAGCAGGCGCTGGCGACCGGGTGGACCGAAATGCAGGTTCACGGTGCAGACGCGCGCGAGGTCGGCTGCGACCTCGGCCACCGCGGCACGGAAGACCGCTGCGTCCTGGGGCTCGACGAGATCGGCGAGTTCCACGCCCTCGAGCACGGTGCGGTCGGCGCCCAACATTGCTTCGGCTGCCGCATTCACCATCTTGATCACGCCCTCGTGATCGACCACCACGAGTACATCGGGCAGGTGATCGACCACCGACGCCACCCGATCGGTCACCAGCGTGCGCGCCGCCAGATCGGCGCGCTCGATCGTGCTGACCGACAGGGCCGCGGCCGTGGCCACGGCCATCACGGTCGACCGCTGCGACGGATCCAGGCGGGTCTGGGACACCACCACGAGCCACGCGGGATCCTCGTTGCCGCTCGCCATCGGCGCGGCCATGATCCAGCCGCTGTTGCCGATGACGTCGTCGCGCACGACCTCGATGGCATCGAGGCTGGGATGCAGATCAGGCCACAACTGCGACCACTCCCACTGCACCGGGGAGTCGAAGAGTTGTTCCGCCACCACCCGAGGCGCGGCGTCCAGGAACTCGATGACCCCCAGGGCAACGGGACGTTGGGTGCGCACGATCCGTTCGAGAATGGCGAAGGATCGTTCCACCACTTCCGTCACCGACTCGGCGGCGACGATGCTCGACACCGCCTCGCGCACCTCCCGCTCGTCGCGGATGGCCGCCTCGTGCTGATCATGGGAGCGGGTGAGACGCATGGTCACGAGCAGTCCGAGCACCACTCCGGCACCGGCGACGATGTACCGATCCGACGGCATGCCCGTCTGGGCGAGGTGCACGGTGGCCAGCGGTACGGCCATGAGCGACGCGCCGAGCAGCGCCCGACGGCTGTTGGATCCCTTGTTGCGGCGCCGGTCCGACCAGGCCACCGAAGGCGTGCGATCGAGGCTGGCGGCCGCGAGCCACCAGGCCGAGAGGATCCACATCGCCTCACTGGTTGCGGTTGCCGGCAGGGATTCGACCAGACGCAGACGCAACATTTCGGCCATCAGTGACAGCGCAAGGGCGCCCAGCACGAGCCGCAGGTGTCCGCCTCGACGGGCGGCGGCGGCGGCGATGAGCGACATCAGGAGAAGCGCCACCATCACCGGCGTACCGACCCGGACGAGATCGCTCACCTTGGCACCCGCCTGCGAGAGGGTGTCGGACAGCACGAGTGACCACGCCACGATGGCGGCGGCCAGGGAACCGATCAAGGCGTTGAGCAACCACATCGGGCCGAGGGCGTGGAAGGCACGCCGAATCACCCGGCCGAGAGCGAGGATCCACAGGAGGTAACCGACCAGCTGGAACAGCGAGGCCTGCGCCGGTGCCAGATCGCTCACCGCTGTCAACACCAGGCCCGTGACCTGCAGGATCGTGCCGAGTGTCAACGGAGCCCAGAACCACATCAATCGCCGGCGTGCCAGCACCACCAGCGCCATGCCCGCGGTCGGCACACCCAGGAGGACGACGAACGCATCAGAGGAATTCCCGAGATCGCCGAACGAGGAGAGGCCGGCCACGATGCCGATGGCCATGACGGCGACGGAAACCCAGCCCTGCCTGGAACTGCGCGTCGAAGTCGTTTCGGCCAGGGCCACGCCTTCTGATCGGCCCGCTCAACTGTCGCTTGAGTCTGACTTTGCCGTCAGGGACCGAATCCGACGGACTTCAGGAACCGCCCCATTTCCCTCAAGTAGTCGCCTCGGTTGACGTGGAGCACGTGGTTCCCCGGGAACCAGTGCAACGCGCAGCGGCCCCAGTGTTCCCACAGGGCTTCGCTCTGCTCGGGCGGCGCCAGCCGGTCGCCCAGGCCCGCGATGATGAGACGCCCCTCGTAGGGCACCAGGGGCGCATAGGTGAGCGGCGAATGCACGGCCAAGGAGCCGGCGAGCTCGTCGAAGTCGATCCCTCGGCGCGGGAGCACCCCGCCGATGACCTGTCCGGCCGGGAACCACGACTGCACCAGGTTGGGCAGGTCGGTGACCGCGGCGTTGGGGATGGCAAAACGCAACCGCTCCTCAGTCGCCGCCAGCAGCGCGGTGGTGTACCCGCCCAGGGAGAGTCCGGTCACCCCGATCTGGTCGACCCCCAGCGATTCCAGATGGTCGACCAGCACTCGGAAGTCGCACACTGCCTGGCCCATCGCCTCGTTCATGTGCGACATGCCGTGCGCGAAGTAGCCGTAGCCGCTGTAGGGCGAGCGGAGCCCGGCGCGGCGGCCGTGGAACGGCAGCGTGTACAGGAGCACGTCATAACCGTTGCGGTAGAACCAGGGCAGCTCGAAGAAGGCGCTGTTGAAGAAGTAGGGCGAGCCCATGAACCCGTGGATAACGGCCAGGGTCGGTCGGGGTGCGTGGTCGTGCCGCCAGTACTGGGCTACGGCCGTGCGGTTCGCCTTGTGACGGGCATAGGGCTCACGCATGGCCGGCAGCAACGGCACGAACGGGCTCTCGAATCGCAGCAGCTCGAGACGGCCCACATCGGGACCCCAGGGCCAGCGCGCCACGCGGGTGGCCTGGACCTCGGTATGGCGTTTGGGGCGGGGGAAACTCGCAGTCGCGTCGCCCGCCTCGGCAAGCGCTCGGTAGAACGCCAGGGCATCGCGGTCCACGTTCAGCGCATTGGGCACCAGCGCGAGGGGCAGCATCGTGGCGGTGACCAGCGACGCCACCCCGGTACGCAGGACCACATCGGCCGAGGCGGACGCCTCCACCACGAGGCGAGTCCGCAGGTCGAGATCGGCACGACGGGGTAGGCCCCTCGTGCCACTCGGCCGGGGAGCGATCAGTGGATCACCCCGGCCATCGTGCCGCGGGCGACGCCTAGGCGCACCGTTGCCCGCTCGAGCGCGTCACGGGCGGCTTCGTCGGTCGGATCGGCGCGCAGGGCCGCTTCGGCACGTTCCTGGGCGGCCTCGGCACGGCTGACCTCGATCTGATCGGCCACCTCAGCCACATCGGAGAGGATCGTGACCCGGTCGTTGGAGACCTCCACGAACCCCCCGTGAACGGCGACGAAGACGTCGGGACCTTCGATGGTGGCGATCTTCACCGCCCACGTGGACAGCGCCCCGATGAAGGGGACGTGCCCGGTGAGGAAGGCGATGTCGCCGCCCCCGACGGTGCGGCACACCACCATGGATGCCTCACCGGAGTACAGGATGCTCTCGGGCGACACGACCTCGACGGCAAGGGCCATGCTGCTCAGGACTCCTGCAGCTGCTTGGCCTTGGCCCGAGCCCCATCGGCGTTGCCCACGTTGAGGAAGGCCTGCTCGGGCAGGTCGTCGAGCTCGCCGTTGACCAGCTGCTCGAAGCTCTCGACGGTCTCCTCGATGGGCACGAAGATGCCCTTGAGGCCGGTGAACACCTCGCCCACGAAGAAGG
>JANMIX010000362.1:0-2495 GCA_031376015.1 Acidimicrobiia bacterium
CGAAGACCCGGCGCCGGCTCACCCCGTCGCCGCGTCCGAAAAGGAATCTGACACACCGTCAGATGTAGATTCCCCGTCCATGGACTTCGACTTCCCGCCCGAGTTGGTGGCCTTCGCCGAGCAGGTCGAGCACTTCCTCGACGAGCACGACGATCCGGAGATCTTCGACCTCACCCGCGAGAACATGGCGCAGATCGTCGACACCCCCAAGCGCCGTGCGCTGATGAAGCAGATCGGTGAGCAGGGTTGGCTGGGCATGACGTGGCCCAAGGAGTGGGGGGGCCAGGAGAGTGCCGGGGTGTACGAGTACATCCTCAATGAAGCCCTGGCCGGGCGGGGCGGGCCCCAGATCGGCAAAGGCGTGGGCATCATCGGCAAGACGATCCTGGCGGTCGGGTCGGAGAAGATGAAGAAGGAGTTCCTCCCCAAGATCCTGGCCAACGAGGTCGAGTTCGCGGTCGGCTACTCCGAGCCCGACGCCGGCTCCGATGCCGCCTCGATGAAGCTCAAGGCCGTCAAGGACGGCGACGGCTGGCGGCTCAACGGGCAGAAGGTGTGGACCACCTCCGCCCATTTCGCCGAGTGGTACTGGCTCGGCGCCCGCACCGATCCGGACAGCAAGCATCAGGGGATCACGCTTTTCCTCGTCCCCATGGACGACCCCGGCATCACCGTGAAGCCCATCTGGACGATGGGCGGCGCGCCGATGGGCCTGGAGCGCACCAACGAGGTGTTCCTCGATGACGTGTGGGTGCACGACGACTACGTCGTGGGCGACGTGAACAAGGGGTTCCAGTACATCTCCCAGGCCCTCGACCTCGAGCGCTTCACGATGTTCACGTTCTCGCCCATGAAGCAGCGCTTGGATCTGCTGGTCGACTACGTGCGCAACGCCACTGTCGATGACGAACCGCTGAAGGACGACCCGGTGGTGCGTCAGCGCATCGCCCAGCTCGTGACCGACGCCGAGGTCTCCCGGGTGCTCGGTCTGCGGGTCGTCTCGGCGTCGATGAAGGCCGAGGCCAAGGGAGGCCCTCCGCCGACCACCGAGTCCTCCGAGTACAAACTCTTCGCCACCGAGTTCTCCAAGCGACTCGCCAACGCATCGATGGACCTCGGCGCACCCGGCTCGCAGTTGCGGGTGGGAACCGAGGACGCCCCCATGGCGGGTAGGGCCGAATCCACCTACCGCTACACCGTGATCGACACGATCGGTGGCGGTACCTCCGAGGTGCAGAAGAACATCATTTCGCGGCGCCGCCTCGGGCTGCCCAAGAACTTCTGATGGCCGGACTGCTGGAGGGCATCACCGTTCTCGACCTGGCCACGGTTGGCCCCGCCGCCCGGGCCTCACGGTGGCTGGCCGATTATGGGGCGACCGTGGTCAAGGTCGGCGCGGTCCCGTCGCGACAAGGTGTGCAGATCGTGCCCGTGTACTACGCCTACGGTGGGCACCGCGGAATGCAGCGGGCGCTGTTCGATCTCAAGTCAGACGAGGGCCGGGAGGCGTTCCTTCGTTTGGCCGGCACGGCCGACGTGCTCATCGAATCCTTCCGTCCCGGCGTCATGGCCCGGCTCGGTCTCGGTTATGACGAGCTGTCGGCCCGAAACCCTCGTCTCGTCTACTGCTCGACCAGCGGCTTCGGCCAGGACGGGCCTGCGCACGAGTGGGCGGGGCACGATCTCAACTACCTGGGGGTCGGCGGGTATCTGGACGTCGGCCAGAAGGCCGAAGGGGGCCAACCCCCGGTACCCGGTACCACGTTGGCCGACAGCGCTGCGGGTGGGATGCACGCGGTGATGTCCATCTGCGCGGCGCTGGTGGCGCGTTCCCGCACCGGCGAGGGCACCTACCTCGATGTGTCGGTGGCCGACGGCGTACTACAGTTGATGGCGCTGCACCTCGATGAGTACCTGGCCACCGGTGTCACGCCCGGACACCGTCACACGATGACCACCGGCCGCTATGCCTGTTACGACACGTACCAGACGGCCGAGGGCGGATGGCTGACGGTGGCGGCCATCGAAGGGAAGTTCTGGGCGAACCTGTGCCGGCTGCTGGACCTGCCCCAGTGGGCAGAACGGCAGACCGATGACACTGTCCAGGACGAGATCCGGGCCGACCTGGCGGCGGTCTTCCGCACCCGATCCCGCGATGAGTGGACCGCGCTCCTGAGCCCGTCGGACACCTGCGTCGCTCCGGTGCTCTCCGTCGCCGAGGTCGTCGCCGACGAGCAGTTCGCCGCCCGCGGCGCGTTCGTGGAGGCGCACCATCCGGATCACGGAACGTTCCCCCAGGTCGCCCCCACGCTCGCCGGTCAGGAGCGCTCGGCTCGTTACGAGCTGCGGAACGGCGAAGTGACGGACACCGATTCGCTGCTGGCCGCCGTCGGGCTGGGTGCCGGGGAGATCATCGAGATGCGCAAGATAGGAGCGATCGCATGAGTGACGCCGCACTGGCCGAGGTCGAGGCGATGATCGGGGTGACCCAGTAC
>JANMIX010000051.1:0-3464 GCA_031376015.1 Acidimicrobiia bacterium
TACCTCAGGGTGGATCGGGTCCGGCCGGACGACCGGCCGGACCCGATGTTCACCCATCAGTCACGCCCGGATCAGGCCGTGACGCCCCACTGGTTGAGGTTCCAGAAGGGCCCGAGCACGCCGTTGGGGGCCAGGGGACCCACGACCTTGTTGCTCCACAGCATGATGTTGGGAAGCGGGTCGACCGGGAGCGACACCACGTTCTCTGCCATGAGCTTGTCGGCAGACTTGCCCGCCGCGATCCGCTTGGTTTCGTCGAGTTCGCTGTCGACGGTCTTGAGCAGAGGATCGAGACCAGCCACGTTGGTGCGGGTCCAGTTCTGGCCGCTGAACTTGTTCGCTGCGGTGGGAATGCCGTCGGAGCAGAACAGGCTGCAGACG
This sequence comes from Acidimicrobiia bacterium, assembly GCA_031376015.1. Lineage (GTDB taxonomy): Bacteria > Actinomycetota > Acidimicrobiia > Acidimicrobiales > JACDCH01 > JANMIX01. Next base: position 382 of record JANMIX010000051.1, read on the forward strand.
CCAGGGGCGAGCGAGGTCAGCACCTGGGCGTACAGGCCGACCTGGAAGTCGCCCTTGGGCAGGATGTCACCGAAGAGGTCACCAGCCTTGTGGTTTTCAATGGTGACGGCCCAACCGGATTCCTTCAGCTGCTGCTGCAGGACTTCCTCGGTGAGCTGGCGGCGCTTGTTGCCGGTGGTCGACTTGATGGTGAAGCCCAGCTTCTTGCCGGCCTTCGCCCAGATGCCGTCCGCACCCTTGGCCCAACCCGCACCGGTCAGCAGTCCATCGGCCTTGGTCAGGTCCTTGCTGTAGCCGGCGAAGGCTTCCTGGTCGGTGAACTTCGCCATGATCGGCGCGTTGATGACGTTCAGCTCCTTGGTCACACCCAGGCCGCCGAAGAGCGCCTTCACGAGCGCGCTGCGGTCTACCGAGAAGGCGAAGGCCTTGCGGACGTTCACGTCGTCGAAGGGAGCCTGCCCGTTGTTGAGCCACAACGACTCGAAGTTGCCCGTCTCGATGGAGATGTCCTTGTTGGTACCCGGAATCCCCGCCTTGATCTGATCGACCGCGTCGAGCTGGGGCTGCGGATAGATGACGGACACCTCGCCGGCCTTGAAGGCCTGGAACTCGGCAGCGGTGTCGGCCTGGAACTTGAAGATCACCTTGTCGAGCTTGGGCTTGTCACCCCAGTAACTGGGGTTGGGAACCAACGTGATGGTGGCACCCTTGACCCACTTCTCGATCTTCCACGGCCCTGCGGAGAAGGTGTAGCCGTCCTTCATCAGGGCGTCACGGTCCTTGCCCTTGAGCAGGTGGCTCGGGAAGATGCCGTAGCCGGAACCGAACAGCGCCTTCCAGTCGGCGTAGACGGTCTTGTAGGTGACGACCGCAACCTTGGGGTTCGTGGCGTCGACCGACTCGATGTCCTTGTAGCCGGTGGTGTCGTAGATGTCCGACCCGGTGGTGACCTGCTCCCAGGTGTACTTGAAGTCCTCGGAGGTCACGGGCTGACCGTCGTTCCACACCGCCTTGTCGCTGATGGTGTAGGTGACCTTCTGCTTCGGCGTCGTCTCCAGAGTGGGCTCACCCGTCAGCAGATTGCTGGGGACGTAGTTGTAAACGCCGTTCTCCGCCAGGGCATCGAAGGCCCGCGGCATGGTGCCGACCTGCATCATCCAGTAGCCCCACGACGAGCCGCCGCAGCTGCCCATCCAGTCGGCGCAGTCGGGCTCCTGCTCGGCGCCGATCACTAGGGTGCCCCCGGTCGGGACGGCGACTGTTGTGGTCGTCTCCGATGCCGAGGAACTCGAGCTGGTGGTGGATTTCTTGTCGCTCCCGCATGCGGCCGCGAGAAGACCGACGCAGAACAGCAGTGCAAGGGCTTTTGTACCCCGACGCCGTGGTGTCACGAAGTGGACCTCCTGGTTGATGTCGATGACGGCCGCGGTTGCGGCCAGACCCTCTCTTGTGGACTCGAGTTCACGACTCCTCCGATCAGGTACAACCCCGAACGGTGCCCCCACCACGGGTGTGCCCCGCGAAGGGGCACGTGTTGCGGGGCGCAATGTAGCCAGGTCGCGGGGCCGATGCGAGCATCCCCGCCAGTCGTCATCCCTTCGCAACGCCGGAGGGATCGCTGCGTAGGCCATCAAACTAGACGATTCGCGTCGTTCTTGGCCATAATGCTGAGCAATCTGTAGCGTCAAGCGACTTCAGGTGAGGGAGTACTGCGCGATCAAAGGTCGATTTATTGCGCGACCAAAGTTCGCCGTACTGCGCGATCAAAGCTCCCGATACTGCGCGATCAACTGTTGCGGTACTGCACGATGCGCGCGAACTCATCTGCATCGAGGCTGGCCCCGCCCACCAGCGCGCCGTCGATGTCGCGCTGCGCCATGAGCTCGCCGGCGTTGGCGGGCTTCACCGATCCGCCGTACTGAACCCGCAGGCCGACCGCGGCGTCGGGCCCGGCGACCTCGCCCGCGGTCGCTCGCACCAGCGCGCACACAGCCTGGGCGTCCTCGGCCGACGCCGTGCGCCCCGTGCCGATGGCCCAGATGGGTTCGTAGGCGATCACCATCGAAGACACCTGCGCGGGTGAGAGACCCGACAGGCCGGCACGCACCTGTGCGGTCACCTTCGTCTCGGTTCCGCCTGCCTCGCGCTCCTCGAGGGTCTCACCGACACACAGGATCGGCGTCATCTGGTGGCGGAAGATGGAGTGCACCTTCTGGTTCACGACCTCATCGGTCTCCCCGAACAACTCGCGGCGCTCGCTGTGACCGGCGATCACCAACTTCACCTCGAGCTTGGTGAGGAAGGCGGGGCTGATCTCCCCGGTGAAGGCCCCCTTGTCCTCCCAGTGGCAGTTCTGCGCGCCGAGGAGGATCTCCGAACCCTTCTGGTCGATCAGCGTCGACTGGACCGAACGGATGTCGGTGAACGGGGGGTGCACCGACACGTCGACCGCGTCATAGTCCTCCGCGCTGAGGAGGTACACGAGCTTCTGGACCATGGCGATGGCGGCGAAATGGTCGTGATGCATCTTCCAGTTGCCGCTGAGCAGCGGTTTACGAGCGGGCTTCGCCATATGCGTTCGATGCCTTTCGCAGTGCGACCAGGCCGGGCAGGTCGCCCAGCTCGAGGAGTTCCAGTGATGCGCCGCCGCCGGTGGAGACCCAATCGACACCTCCGTCCATGCCGAAGTGCGCCAGCGCGGCCGCCGAGTCGCCCCCGCCCACCACGGTGAAGGCCCGGGTATCGACGACCGCCTGGGCCACGGTACGGGTGCCCGCGGCGAAGCGATCGTCCTCGAACACGCCCATCGGCCCGTTCCAGAAGACGGTGCGGGCGTCGAGGATCACGTCGGAGAACTCCGCCGCCGAGCCGGGGCCGATGTCGAGCCCCTTCCAGCCATCGGGCACGCCGGCACCGAGTTGGCGCACCTCGCCGCCGGCGGCGGGGTTGCCGATCTCCCCGCCGGGACCCAAGGCCACGACGTCGGAGGGCAGATGGATGGGTTTGGGCTGGGACAGCAGATCCCGGCAGCGCTCGACCTGATCGGCTTCGAACAGGGAGTCGCCCACCGAGTGGCCCTTGGC
>JANMIX010000458.1:0-1840 GCA_031376015.1 Acidimicrobiia bacterium
GGCTGTCAGGGCGCGTCGGCCCAGCGGCAACCGGCGTGGGCCGGCCACCCCGTCCACCGCGGCGGCCTCCGTCGCTCGGTGCCATGCGGTCGCGGCACGCACTGAGGAACCTTCCGGTGCGCGGGCAGCCAGCGCCCGCGCGATCTCGCGGCTGTACCGACCGGTGCCGCCGGGTACCGGCGCAAGGCACTGCTCGAGGACCAGCCCGACCTGCACGGCTAGCGGCGGACGGTGACGGTGGTGCGCAGGATGGGTCCGAAGCGGACGCCGCCCGGGCCGATCGGCCGCCACGCCTCGGCATAGCTACCCGATGGCCCGCTCAGCGGGATCCGCCACACGCCGACCTCACCGGGGTAGACGACGGTCACGCCGGGGCGGGTGACGTTGGCGGCCATCGCCGGCGGGCGGGTGGGCCGGGGCCAGGCCGACGTGCGGAGCGGATCGAGGCGCCCGCTGACCGTGGCCAGCCAGGTGCGCCCCACCGGCCAGGGCGCGCCGCCGAGGTTGCGCAGCCGCACCAGCACGGTGAGCGGGCCATGTGCCGTCGCCGCGGCCGGCGGCGCCAGAACGGGGCCGGCCAGCCACGAGATAGCCGGATCGGTACGGACGACGGTGAACGTGGTCCGGGCGCCGTCGAGCCAGTGCCTGGCGTCCCATACCGGCTCGAAGGACTCCGTCGTCGAACCGACCGGCAGCCTGCCGCCGGCGAGCGTCAGGTCGAACCCCCCCACGCCCCCGGGGCCGACAGCGTCGCTGCCGGTGAGGCGCACCGCCCGGCGCGGTGACAGCCAGTTAGGGGCGGCGGCCGCGCTGGGCCGGTCGCGCGGCGACACAGTGGTGGCAATGGTGGCGCACTCGCCACCTGAGCCCCCAGAGGAAGACCCCCATGACCCCCCGTGAAGAGATGCTCGCATCGGTGCTCCACACCTACGGAGAGCCGGTGCGGGTGGTGCCTGTGCCACTGCCCCGACTGGAGTCCGGACAGGTGCTCGTCCGCATCCGAGCGAGCGGCGTGAACCCACTCGACACCAAGATCCTGGTCGACGCCGCCGCCCACACCCGGACCACCCTGCCGGCGATCCTGGGCATCGATCTGGCCGGCATCGTTGAGGCCGTTGCCGCTGATGTCACCCGCTTCACCCCCGGCGACGAGGTGTACGGCATGACCGGCGGGGTCGGAGGGGTGCAGGGATCACTCGCGCAGTACGCCGCCGTGGACGCCCGGCTCATTGCGCTCAAGCCCGCGAGCTGGACCTTCAAACAGGCCGCGGCAGCTCCGCTGGCCGCGGTGACCGCCTGGGAGGGACTCGTCGACCGAGCCCAGGTCACGGCGGGAGACACCGCGCTGATCCAAGGCGGCGCCGGCGGGGTCGGACACGTGGCCGTCCAGCTGGCCCTCGCACGAGGAGCCTCGGTGTTCGCCACGGGAACGGCATCCGACGCCGCCTTCATCGCAGAGCTCGGTGCCACCGCCATCGACTTCACCACGACGACCCCCGAGGAGTACGTCGCCGCGCACACCGGCGGCGAGGGCTTCGACGTCATCTTCGACACGGTGGGGGGAGCGACGCTGGACGCCTCGTTCGCCTCCGTGCGCGCCTACACCGGGCACGTCGTCAGCATCCTGGGGTGGGGAACCCACAGCCTGGCGCCGCTCTCGTTTCGGGGCGCCACCTACTCAGGTGTGTTCTCCCTGCTTCCTCTCCTGACCGGAGAACACCGCGAGCACCACGGCGACATCCTTCGTGAGACCACGATCCTGGCTGACGACGGAAAGCTGACACCGAAGATCGACCCGCGGCAGTTCACCCTGGACACAGCCCACGAGGCCCACCACACC
>JANMIX010000470.1:0-2851 GCA_031376015.1 Acidimicrobiia bacterium
GACATCGTCGTCCTCCTCGGTGGCAAAGCCCAGATCCTGCGCCCGAACGGCACCATGAAGTTCCCGACCGCAGCCAGTTATTGGGACTACGCCCCGGCCGACGGCCTGCTGTTGAAGGTCGCCGAGAGGTACGCCATCGCCGACGACAACGGCCGGATCCTCCTTCCCGGCAACGGCGTCACCCGTCTGCTCGGCGACACCTCCATCGACGGCGCCTTCGGCGGCGACGGCATGGCCGCCGTGCCCCACCCGAATTTGATCGCCCTCCCGCACGACGGCACGATCGCCACGGTCGCGATCGGGCAGGTCGGCTACAACGTGGTGGGCCTTCTCGTGAGCCGCCTTGACGACGGCGTCGGCGTCGCCCCGACCTCGGGCCGGTACCTCGCCGTCACCCCTGCGCGAGCGTTCAGCACGATCGGCGCGCATCCCCTGGCTGCCGGCGCCACCGCCACGGTGGACCTCGCCCAATGGATGCCACCATCTGGCGTTGTCGGCGTGCGGGTCAACGTGACGGTCGTGCCCGCCGCCGCCGGCTACCTCACCATCTGGGCCGCCGGCGTCCCTCGCCCCACGACGGCCGCCATCAACTTCCAGCGCGGCATCACCATCGCCAACAACGTGGTTGTCGCCCCCGGACGCGGCAACAAGCTCTCCGTGCAAGCCTCGGCCACGACCGACGTGATCGTCGACCTCCAGGGCTACTTCCTGGCCTCCTCGCGATCGGAGGAGGGCCGCTACCTTCCCACCCAGAAGACACGGATCTCCGACTCGCGTACGGGATCCCCGTGGCAGCCGTACGTCGACCACTTCGTCGACATCGACCCATCGCAGTCCGGCTTCCCCGTCGTCCCCTACAACTCGCGCGCCGTCGTGCTCACGGTCACCGTCACCCGGCCCGCCGCGAACGGCTACCTCGCGACGAGGCCGCGCTGCGTCTGCTTGACGACCTCGTTCCTCAACTTCACCAAGGGCGCCACCCTCTCGGCACACCTGGTGGTTCCCCCGGGCGAGGCCCTCTACACCAGCGCCCCCACCGACGTCCTGATCGACGTGGCCGGCTACGTCACCGGCCCCGGTAGCTCCGACAGCACCACCGGGCTGTCCAGCCGATCGCCCCGGCACGGCTGCTCGACACTCGAGCCGGGCGGGCCGTGAACTACTCGGGCGGTCGCCCGGCTGCCCGCACGACCATCGACGTGCCGGTGGCCGGCCACGCCGGCCTCCCTGCCAACGGCGTCGGCGCCATCGAGATGAACCTCGCCTCGGTCGCGCCGGCCACCAACGGCTACGTCACCGTCTACCCGGCCGGCGCCAGCCAGCCCCGCACCAGCGACCTGAACGTCACCGCAACCGTCCCGGTGCTCGGCATCCTCACCTTCACCGACCTCATCCGAGACGGCAACGTGAAGATCTACCTCACCACGACGATGGACCTCGTGGCCGACCTCGAGGGCTGGTACACCGCCTGAGGCCGATGCGCCCCGGATTTCCCTCCCGCCGCGGACTCAGTTGATGGCGGAACCGGCCGACGACATTGTCGACGTCGAGTCGCTGGCCATCGACGAGAGTTCCGCGAAGTCGACGGTGTCGTCGGCGGGCGGGGCTTCGATCGACACGTCCACGCCGTAGTCGTGCAGGTCCATGTGCACCTTCATCGAAAAGGCTCCGGTGCGGGGCAGGGTGGCGGTGACGTCCTCCTCGAGGCGATAGATACGGCCGTCGTCACCCACCCACACGTCAAAAGGCACGGTGGTGGTCTTGAACGAATCGGGCAGGTTCGCCATCACCGCCTCCATGCCGGCCCGCAGACGCTCGGGCAAACGGGGTAGCAGTTCGTCATAGCGGAACGAGCCGCGGAAGTGGGTCGTTCCGACGCCGTGGATGGTCTCCTTGCCGACCTCCCTCGGGGCGGTCGCCCCATAGAGCACCGCGAACTGGCTGGACGGGTCCTGACCCTTGAAGCTCGACAACATCTTCGCCATGCCAGGGGTGGTCGATTCAAGGTCGGCCTTCACCCAACTCTTGCCAACTTGGTCCTTCATGGCGGGAATCTGCATGTACATCACCCCGTCGAGCAGCACGAGTTGAAGGTCGCCCCCGAGCCCCGACAACGCCGACGAACCACTCATCTGGATCGTCAGCTTCATAGCCTGTCGCCGGATGTCTTCCACGCCGGACATCGTGGAGTGGATCGTCTTGCCGCTGACGCGCATGTCCATCGTCAGGTCGACGCGGACCGTGCCGGCCGAAAGGGTGCGATCGGCCACCTGTGCCAACGCGGCCGGCGTGGCCTCGATCTTGAGCACGGTCTGCCCGCCGCCCCCGCATGCGGCAGTGCTCACTGCAGCCGCCACTGCCACCATCCCCAACCACCGCTTCATGTCAGCCTCCAGCGCGCCCCACAGCGACGTCGCCGCGAACGATAACCCCACGGCCGGCGCACGGCTCAACCCGTTCAACCAGCCTGCGGTTCTTGCCCCCGGCTCGGGCACCTCTGGACCTCGCCGCCTGAACACTGTTAACTACGGCGATGTCGGATCGGCACACGGTGACACGCAAGGGGTTGCGGGGGCGACGGGCGTTGCGCCGCTTCCTCTACGCCCAACTCTCCCTGCGCTCGGCGGTGATGATCGCCCTGGGCAAGGAGGCGCCGCTGGTGCGCTTCACCGTGGAGGCCGACCCGCCTTCGGTGTACCTCGTGTTCCGCATCCGCGCCGGCGAGGTGGCACGGCTCCAGACCGACCTGGCCCTGCCGCCGGGCTTCACGCTCACCCCCATCCGCTGCCTGGCCGGCGACGAGCCCGAACATCTGCTGACCCTCAACGTCTACCGGGTGTCGGGCATCACC
>JANMIX010000484.1:0-9412 GCA_031376015.1 Acidimicrobiia bacterium
ATCTGATCGCCCAACCCGGCAACGACCCGGAGGCGTTGCACGCCCTGGTCGGCTCGTCCCGGCCGCCCCTCGACGAAGCGATGCTGGCCCGGATCGACTGTCCGGTCCTGGTGGTGCTCGGCGACCAGGACTTCGCAGGCCCGGCCGACCCGCTGGTGGCGGCGCTGCCCAACCCCACCTTCGTCCCCCTGCGCAATGTCGACCATTTCGCCACTCCCAAGGCGATGGGCTTCCTCGACGCGGCGCTGCGCTTCCTGCAATGAAGGCTCCTTTCGTGCTCGGCGTCGACCTCGACGGGGTGTGTGGCGACTACACCGCCGCGTTCGCGTCGGTGGTCGCCGCCCTGCGCGGCATCGATGCCTCCGAACTGCCCGCCGAGCGCGGGTGGGACTTCGCCGAATGGGGCATCGACAGCCTCGGCGGATTTGACGCCGTGCACCGGATTGCGGTGCTGGAGCACCGCATGTTCAGGGAGATGCCGGCCATGGAAGGCGCTTCGGAGGTGCTGTGGCGTCTCTCGGATGCGGGTGTGTGGATCCGGATCATCACGCACCGGCTGTGTGTGAACTGGGGCCACAAGGTGGCGGTGGCCGACACCGTGGAATGGCTGGACCGCGCCGGCATCCCCTACCGCGACATCTGCTTCCTGGGGAACAAGCCCGAGGTCGAGGCGGACTGTTACGTGGATGACAGCCCGGCCAACGTCGAGGCGTTGCGCGCCGCCGGCAACGAGGTGATCGTGTACGACGCCCCCTACAACACCGCCTTGGCGGGGCCACGGGCACGGGACTGGCACGAGGTGGAGGACCATGTGGCGCGCCTCGCCACGGCCGCCGGTATCGCCATTCAGGGCACACTCGACGGGTTCGGCGAGAGCGCTCACCGGCTCCGTCGCCGCGTCGAGTAGCGCCGTATCCATGAGAAAGTTCGGCAAGGGCTAGTACCACGGAGGGTGACGTTGGTACCATTCGCGGCATGGGTCTCCTCGAACAGACGGCGCACCGCATCCACCGGTTTCTCAACCCCGATGAATTGCTGCTGGCCAGCAGTCCCTGCCAGCTGAAATCGGTGGAAGGGGCCCGGGCGACCGCCAAGCGGCGCCGCTCGCATCTGGTGGCCGATGCCTTGTCGATCGGTTTCCCGGGCGCTCCCTCGATGACGCTGGTCGTGACCAACGCCCGCCTCCTCGTCACGGAGGGTGACGAGCTCCTGGGCACTCTCCTTCCACACGAACTCGGTGAGGCGTCCGTCGTGAAGGGGTCTGGTCTGGGCGGGCCGAGCATCCGGGTGCTTCTGGCCGAGACCGGGGCCGTGATCCTGGCCCTCCCCCGCGGCACCGACGCGGCCAGCATCGTGGATGGCGTCAACTCGCTGGTGAAGGACGCACAGGCCCGCCTTCGCAGCGACGCACTCGATCTCTCCCACCACGATCCGCTCGATCTCACCGACCCGTCGCACCTCGATGATCTCGACCTCACCGATGACGTCGACTGGATCCAGGGCGAGGACGAATGGCACGGCGAGGAAGCCGACGACGATTCGTCACAACCGGAGTCGGCGACATCCGGCTACGACCGCGCCGAGTTCGATTTCGAGGACGGCGAGCTCGATGCCGGCACCGAGCACGAGACGGTCACATTGACCGACGGCCATGCTGGCGCCGACCTGGGCGATGCGGCGGCCATCGCCGAGGCCGCGTTCGGACAACTCGCGACCGAAGCGATCGAGGACCGAGAGGGCGAGACGGGAGCCCGCACCGACGATGACCCGGTCGTGTTGGCCGATCGGGCCTTCGGCCAGCTCGTGGCGGAGACCGACGCCGACGAACTCGACGCCCTCGACCTTCGCGACTCGACGCTCGAGGCGCACGCCGGGGCCTCCGCTCCCTCGGTGGCCACGGAGTCCGCCGATGACGGCCTCGCCGACCCGGCCACCGCGGCGAGCGCCCAGACCGAACCCGCCGGACTCGAGTCCACCGACACCGAGACCGAGACCGAGACCGAGACCGCGGAGGTCCGAGTCGCGGGCGAATCCGCTGCGATCACCGCCGGCGACATCAGCACGTGGGCCGGGAACCGACCCACGCCGGTACAACTGGTGCGCCGCGGCGGTGTGGTCACGACCCGCCGCCGAGGTCGACCCAACGCCGACACCCGCTCCTTCCGGGCGACGGACCTGCAGATCCTTCTTCGGTCCGATAGCGACGCCGTACGCGCCGAGCACCTGCCGAGCGGCATCTCGGTGATCCGGTCCAAGGAAGGTTCCCGGGCCGCCAACCGCTCCGCCGCCATCCGGGCGTTGCGGGCCAAGGTGCTGCGCTGAAGTTCAGCCCTCGCTGACCAGGGCCCGGGCCGCGGCCCGCACCACGTCGCCGAGGCGACCCGAAGGGTCTTCCAGCAGCGGCCGCACGGCCACCATCGAGGGGTGGTTCGGCGGTTCGGAGAAGTTGAAACCGCACGCCGGTGCCAGCGGCGCCAGTGGCCCGGCGTCCTCGCCCCGGATCGTCGCCCACCCCTGACGCACCGGCCGGAACGTGTCGGCGCGGTACCATTCCCGGACACCGCGGTCGGTCTCGCCGTAGGTGTGTACCCCCAAGAGCCGGGCCGCGATCGGCCCCTCGACCCAGCGGGTGAACCAGGCCGGGCGTGAGGGCATCGGGAAGCGGACCCCCTTTCCGGCCTTGAGTTGCATTTCGAGATCCGCCGCCCCCACCTCGAGCCACGACCCGTCGCCGGCCACGCTGAGGGGGCAGATCTCGACGCGATCGAAGCGGTAGAGCGCGGTGACGAAGTCGGCCGCACCCTGATGAGGGGCCAACAGCACGCGGGTGCCGTCAGGCTGGGCCCACATCACGTCGGCGAAGGCACCCAACGGGCTGTCATCCCAATGACCGACCACGATCCGATCCCCCGAGGCGAACCCCGCCGAGGCGATCACGCCACGGAGTTCCCACCGTTCCGGCTGCGGCCGGCGGCTCACCGGTTGACCTCGGCGGTGTCCACCGGGGCTCCGCCCGAGGCGGCCGAGCGGTAGGCGGCGTCGGCGAGTTCATGGGCGCGCAGCGCATCGGCGAAGGTCGGCCACGCCGGCTGTCCCGCGGCCACGGCGGTGACGAACGCACCATCGGGGTTGCCCAGCACCGCACCACGCGCACGGGCGGCGTCCTCCAGTGCCGCTTCACTGGCGCGCTGTTCGGCCCGCCCGGTGGCCTGCCAGGTGACGGGGCCGAACCAGTCGCCCTCCACGGTGATGAGGCAGCGCTCGCTGAAGACCTCGACCCGCCGCAGGCTGGGACGCTCCAGCACGTCGTGCCACACCGAGACCAGCGTGCCCAGGGCGCCATTGGCGAAGCGCAGGGTGAGCACGGCGCCGTCCTCGATGCCGGGGATGCCGTGGCGGTTGCTGGTCATCGCCGCCACCGACACGACCGGGCCGAGGACGTACTCGAGCAGGTCGAGGTCGTGGATGGAGTGCTCCAGCAACGTGCCTGCCCCGGCGCGAGCCACGTCGCCGCGCCATGTCGAGCCGTAGTGGCCCTGTATGGGGATGAACTGATCGTCGCGAAAGACCACCGACATGGGTTGGCCATGGGCGTCGGTGTCGGCCACCAGGGCGCGCAGCATGCCGAAGGCGGGCGAGTGGCGCAGCACGAGCCCCACCTGGTTCACGACCCCCGCGGTCTGCACCGCCTCGGTCATGGCCCGAGCGCCGGCCAGATCGATGGCGAGTGGCTTCTCACAGAACACCGCCTTGCCCGCAGTGGCCACCCGGGCGACCAGGCGCGGATGCTCAGAGGTCCAGGTGCACACGTAGACGGCGTCAGACGCCTCGATGACCTCGTCCTCGGTGCGGGCCAGCAGGGCGCCTGTCTTCTCGGCGAATCGGGCGGCACGGGCCGGCTCAGGGTCGAACACCGCTGACCAGATGGCCGGTGTGCCCGAGCCCCGCAACGACTTCGAGTGGTAGTTGGCGATCAGACCAGCTCCGAGGAACCCCACCCGTACGCTCACCTGCGGGAACGTACCTCGCGGAGCGACCCACCGCGCCCGACCTGAAGTTGACTGCATCACACGCAGGTTTTCTCGGTTGGGGAATGTGAACCCCACCCGTAGGGTTCAGGCGCTCCCATTCAGTGCCCTCAGGAGGGCCACATGCCCGACGGAACCCAAACCACACTCACCCTGCCGGTGCTCCCGCTCTCGACCGGCGTCGTGCTGCCCCAGATGGTCGTCACGGTGGCGGTCGAGAGCGACGATGCCCGCGCCGCCATCGAGGCGGCCACCCGGGCCGGCACGCAATTGCTGCTCGTGCCACGCGACGAGAAGGGCCACTACGCCTCGGTGGGCACCGTGGCCTCCATCGAGAACCGGGGCACTCTGCCCGGAGGCACCAGCGCCGTGATCGTGCGCGCCCATGGCCGGGCGCACATGGGTGCGGGCGTGCTGGGCGATACCGACGCGCTATGGGTGCTGGCCGAGCCCATCGAAGACGAGCCGCCCACCGAGGCCACCGAAGCCCTCGCCACCGAGGTGCGGGCGACCATCGGTGCCCTCTTCGATCGACTGGGCGGACGCCGGCTGACCGAGGTGCTCCGCGGCGCCGAAGATCCGGGCGCGCTAGCCGACCTGGCCGGCTGGTGGCCCGATCTGTCCTTCGAGCGCAAGGTCGAACTGCTCGAGACTGTCGACGTGCACGCCCGGCTCACCAAGGTGCTCGAGTGGGCCCGCCAGGCCCTGGTGGAGGCCGAAGTGGCCGAGGGGATCCGCAAGGACGTGGCCGCGGGCATCGAGAAGAACCAGCGTGAGTTCGTCCTGCGCCAGCAGTTGGCCTCCATCCGCAAGGAGTTGGGCGAGGAAGCCGGCGATGACGACCTTGTCGAGGAGTACCGGACACGGCTGAGCGGCCTGCGGGCCGCCGGGGCGCTCACCGACGCCACCGCGGAGGCCATCGAGCGCGAGATCGGCCGGCTGGAGCGCACCCCCACCCAGAACACCGAGCATGCATGGATCCGCACCTGGCTCGACACGGTCCTGGCCCTGCCCTGGGGCGAACGCAGCGAGGACGACCTCGACCTGGTCGCGGCGCGCGCCATCCTCGACGCCGACCACACCGGCCTGGACGAGGTCAAGGACCGCATCGTCGAGTTCCTGGCCGTCCGCAAACTGCGGGCCGAGCGGGGGTTGGACGCCGCCGACAGTGAGCCGTCGAACCGCCGCCGGCCGGGCGCCATCGTGGTACTCGTCGGTCCCCCCGGGGTGGGAAAGACCTCCCTGGGCGAGTCGGTGGCCCGCGCCCTGGGGCGCCGCTTCGTGCGGGTGGCACTGGGCGGCGTGCGCGACGAGGCCGAGATCCGCGGCCACCGGCGCACCTACGTCGGCGCCCAGGCAGGCCGCATCGCCCGGGCCATGACCGAGGCGGGCACCATGAACCCGGTCTTCCTGCTGGACGAGATCGACAAGGTGGGCAGCGATTGGCGGGGCGACCCGTCCTCGGCGCTGCTCGAGGTGCTCGACCCGGCGCAGAACCACAGCTTCAAGGACCACTACATCGAGGTCGACCTCGACCTGTCCGACGTGCTGTTCATCGCCACCGCCAACGTGGTCGAGACCATCCCCGGCCCGCTGCTGGACCGCATGGAGATCGTGCGCCTCGACGGCTACACCGATGCCGAGAAGGTCGCCATCGCCCGCGACCACCTGCTGCCCCGCCAGAGCGAGCGGGCCGGCCTGCGTCCCGGTGAGGTGATCATCACCGACAACGCCCTCGACGAGATCGTCTCGGGCTACACCCGTGAGGCCGGTGTGCGGAGCCTGGAACGGCACCTGGCCAAGGTGCTGCGAAAGCTCGCCGCCCGGGTCGCGGTCGCCCAGGACGCCTCCTCCGGCGAGGCGGCCGAACCGATCACGGTCGATCTCGAGGACGTGCGACCGTTGTTGGGTCGGCGTCGATTCCACGACGAGGTCGCCGACCGTGTCCCCGTGCCGGGCGTCGCGACCGGCTTGGCCGTCACCGGTGCCGGAGGCGAGGTGCTCTTCGTCGAGGCCACCTCCATGGACGGCGAGAGCGGTCTCACCGTGACCGGGCAGTTGGGTGATGTCATGAAGGAGTCGGCCCAGATCGCCCTGTCCTACGTGCGCAGCCGCGCCGCCGACCTCGCCGTGGATCCGCACGGCTTCGACCACCGCCGCTTCCACGTGCACTTCCCCGCCGGGGCGGTGCCCAAGGACGGCCCCTCGGCCGGGGTCACCATGACCACCGCGCTGGTGTCGCTGCTCACCGGCCGCGCCGTGCGGCCCGAGGTGGGCATGACCGGTGAGGTCACGCTGCAGGGACGGGTGCTGGCCATCGGCGGGGTGAAGCAGAAGGTGCTGGCCGCCCACCGGGCCGGCTTGCGCGAGGTGATCCTGCCGGCCCGCAACGGGCCCGACCTCGACGACGTGCCCGAAGCCGTGCGCGACGAGATGACATTCCATCTCGTCGACGACGTGGCCGAGGTGGTCCGCCTGGCCCTCGCCGCTTGAGCGGCGCTGCCCCGCGGTGGCTGCGGTGCTCAGTGCGCCGCAGCCACCATCGCGAGGGCCACGAGACGGCCCATCGGGTGGGCCTCGGTGGTGACCCGGGCGTAGTAGCCCGAGATCGATCGCAGCACCGCCTCGTCGAGCACTCCGTCCGCACTGGAGGGCCGGGCCTGCACGTCGTGCATGAGGTCAAACCAGAGCACCGCCAGGAGAAACCCGGCGCCGGCGGTGGCGAACGCTTCCATCGGGCGAGTGTCGCACGCCCCGGACCAGCGGCCCCTCCACGCCGATCCGCCTCAGGCGCAGCGCCGCCACACAGGGGCGGCACCGACCCGTCGGCTCAGACGTCGAGGCGGCGACGACCGGCGAAGCCGAACTCCACGAGGTGGTACCAGTCGATGCCGGTCTCCCCCTCCAGCCAGCACAGCAGCACCTCGCGCCCGTCGTGAAGGGAGGGGAAGTCCACCAGGAGTGGGGCGTAGCCCTTCACCTGGATGCCCGAAGCGGTGAGCCCGTCGAGCAGTTCTGCCAGGCGAGCCTCGGCGCCCTTCATGTCGGCGAGGTTGACCGATTCGCTGTCATCGCGGAGCCGGGCGGTGGCATCCACCAGGTCGGCCCGCAGGGCGATCACCTCCTCGGCCACGCTCAACAACCGGGGAAGCTCGGCACGGGCCTCGTCGAGGGTGAAGAGCCGGCGCACAGGGCGACATTAGGACGGCGAAGGGCTTACCGCCGGTGGTAGAGCACCGCCGGCGGAGGTCCGAACCGTCCCCTGGCGAAGTCGGCCAGCGCCCGCAGCTTCCCCTCCACGTGCCAATACGGGTCTCTCCGAGCGGGCGAGACCGCCCCTTCGGCCAGCTGCAACAACGCCAGCTGGAAGCGGATGAAGGCGTGATAGCAGCCCGAATGTTCCTTCACCAGGAGCAAGGTGTTGCGCAGCTGCAGGTAGCTGACCGCCCCGAGCGCGTTGTGCACGCTGGGGTTGGTGACCATGGCGCCGCGGACCAGGCCCACCTCCCAGTCGGCCTCGGACGCCCGCAGTCCGAGGTCGGCCTCCTCGCAGTAGGAGAAGTAGCGCTCGTCGAACAGACCGATCTCGGCCAGGCACGCTCGGCGCGCCACCAGCAGGGTGCCGTGGGGATGTCCGGCGGGTTCCCAACCTTCGCTCACCGAGGCCGGCGCCAGGATGCCGCCGAAGTAGGGGTCCACGATGGGGGTGGCCCCGTCGCCGTAGTCGGCACAGGCCAAGCCGGCCCGGGCCCGCGCACCCATGGCCTCCACGATGCGCTCCAGCGCGTCGGGTGCCGGCAACGCGTCGTGGGGCGCCACGGCCACGAACTCGGCGCCTGGCGAGGCCAGGAACCGGCGCAGCCCCACATTCGCCCCCGGCCCGAAGCCCAGGTTCGAGCCCGTGGCCACCAGTGTGACCCCGTCGGGCACGGCGGGAACCGGGTCCGAGCCGTTGTCGACCACCGTGATCGACACCGGCACCGTCGATGCCTGGAACGCGGCGATCGTCTGTCGCAGACGCTCCGGCTGGTTGTAGTGGACGAGCACGACGTCGACGGTCACCACTCGATGCTGTCAGACCCGTCGCCCGAGGCATCCATCCAGGAGCCGTGGAGGGAGGCGTAGACGCCGCCGGCCTTCACCAGTTCGTCGTGCTCGCCCACTTCGACGAGCCTGCCCTGCGCCATGACGAGCACCAGATCGGCGCGCTCGGCGGTGGAGAGGCGGTGGGCGATCGTGATCGACGTACGCCCCCGGGCCAGGCTCTCCAGTGCGCGGGCCAGGCGGGTCTCGGTGGCCGGGTCGACCGAGGAGGTGGCCTCGTCGAGAAGCAGACAGGAGGGGTTGACGACGTAGGCGCGGGCCAGGGCCACCAATTGGCGCTCGCCCACCGAGAGCTGGCCGCCACGCTCACCGACGCGGGTGTGGATGCCCTCGGGGAGGGATCGCAACCAGTCGTCGAGGCCCAGTTCAGCGAACGCCAGCCGGACGTCGGCCTCGGTTGCCTTCGGGTTGGCGAAGCGGACGTTCTCCAGGATGCTGGTGTCGAAGAGAAAGGTCTCCTGGGGCACCAGCGAGATACGGGTGCGCAGCGACTGCAGCGGGACCTGCCGCACATCGATGCCGTGCACGAGGATGCGGCCCTCGGTGGGGTCGGCCAGACGCACCAGCAGCTTCGCCAGCGTGGACTTGCCGGAGCCGGTGGCCCCCACGATTGCGATGGAGCGGCCGGCGGGCAGCACCACATCGATGTCGCGCAGCACGGGGCGTCCGGTGCGATAGGAGAAACCGACGTGCTCGATGCGTATCTCGGGTGGACCCTCCGGCAGCGTGGTGGCCAACGCCGGTGCCGGGTCTTCGATCTCGAGCGGAGTGTCGAGCACGTCGAGTACCCGCCGCCACCCGGCCACCGCCGTCTGGGTCTGGTCGATGATCTCGGTGAATTCGGCGATGGGCTCCAGGAACAGGGTGACCAGGAACAAGAAGGCCACAAGCCGGCCCGCGCTCAGACCGCTGCCGGGTCCCAACCAGACGCCGGTCACCACCACCGCGGCGGTGGTGAACACCCCGAAGACCTCACCGGAGGGGAACAGCACGGCGCCGATCATGTTGGCCTTCACGAACGCCTTGCGGTGATCCTCGATGGCGCCCGCCACCCGATCGCCGGTGCGGTGCTGGACCCCGAACGCGCGGATGACCGCGGCGCCGGTGACGGCCTCGCTGACCGCTGCGAGCATGTCGCCCACGCGCATCCGCACCATGTCCCATGCCTTGAGCAGATGCTGCTGCAGCGCCCGCAGGACCAGGCCGAGGGGGATGACCATGGCCACGCAGATGGCGGCGAGGCGCCAGTCGTACACAGCCATCGTGGTGGCGACGGCCAC
>JANMIX010000487.1:0-2181 GCA_031376015.1 Acidimicrobiia bacterium
GGCGTTGGTGTCGATCAACTCGGCCGTGTAGTGCAGGAGCCACGGGGCCGTCCCGCCACGCCCGGCTGGGTGGCCGTGGCCGGGGAGAAGCACCTCCGGCGACAACGCGGCCATCGAGCGCAGTGCGGCGGCCCAGTCCTCGGCGTAGCGCTGCACCTTCTGGGGATTGCCGGCATTCGGACTGCACCAGATCACCAGGTCGCCGGTGCAGAGCACCCTGCGCTCGGGCACCCACACCCAGGTGTGGTCGTCGGTCTCACCGCGGGCGTGGTGCAACTCGGCGTGCACCGGACCCAGGTCGACCTGCATGCCGTCGCGGTAGGTGACGTCCGGACGCCGGTAGTCGACCGGCCAGGTCAGCCCGGGGGCCCGGAACTGGCGCTGGTTGATCACCGCGTTGTAGCCGGCCGTCTTGATGTAGCGGTCGAAACGCTCGTCGACCGCTTCGTGCCCGTAGACCGTCAGGGGACCCTCGGCCTCGAACGCGGCGGTGCCGAAGACATGGTCGACATGGCCGTGCGTGTACACCGCGGCGGTGGCGCGCTGGGGGGTCCAGCGCCGGATGGATGCGTGGATTCCGGGTGCGGAGAACACGCTCCCGGTGTCGACCAAGCACAGCCCATCGGCGCCCTGCACCGCGGCGACATTGGCAAAGGACTGCACGAAGGCGACCCCGTCGGCCACCTCCTCCAGCTCGCCGGAAGGGGCGAAGGGATGGTGGTCGGTGATCGAGGCGTCGCCTCGGAGGATCGCAGCTGAGAGTTCCAGCAAGCTCATCTGCGCACCCTACGATCTGCGCATGCACGTTGACGGCCGAACTGCCCGGGCACAGCGCACCCGCGCCGCCATCGTCGATGCGGCCATCGAGTGCATCGACGCGGGTGACCTGCGACCGACGGCGACGAAGGTCGCGGAACTCGCGGGGGTCTCGATCCGGTCGATCTTCCAGCATTTCGACGATGTCGAAGGCCTGTACATGGCGGTGACGGACGCCATGGTGAACCAGTACGGCGACACATCGGTGCAGGTCGCGACCGACGGCCCCTTCGAGGAGCGCATCCTCAAGATCGTGGAGCAGCGCGTCAGCGTGCTCGAGCAGATCACCCCGCTGCGGCGCCTGGCGGAGTCGCACCAGTCGTTCTCGCCGGCGGTCGCCGAGCGGCTGCGATCCGGCCGCCAGCGCCTCCTGCAGGACTTCGAACGGCTCTTCGAACCCGAGTTGCGGCCACTCTCCGCGCCGGCTCGCGCCCTGCGCGTCGACATGATCAGCATGATCTTGGGCTGGCCGGCCTGGGACGATCTGCGCCGTCTGGGTGGGAGGTCGGTGGAGGAGGCCCGCTCGGCGTTGGAGATGTCGCTGCGAGCCGTTCTGGCCCAACCCATCGAATAGCCTCCGCCCATGGACTCACGGGACCCATTCCGCCGACGCACGGCCACGCCTGCGCAGCTCGCTCCCTGGGTCACCGAGTTGGTGCGGACGCTGCCGGGCCTGGTGGCCTCCTACCTTCCTGGCGGTCCACTCGACGCACGCACCCGTGAGCGGGTGATCCTGGCGGTCACCGAGGTCAACGGCTGCCGGTACTGCGCCTGGATCCACGGCTCCTGGAGCGACTACCTGGGTGAGGTGTCGGCGCTGGACGCCACCGAGGCGCTGCTGGCCTACGCCAGGGCCAGCGCCGAGGCGGGGGTGCCACTGCCGGCCGATGAACTTGCCGTGATCCTTCCGCCCGAAGCCCTGGAGGCGGTGCGGGCGACGGTGGCGCAGATCGAGGTGTCGAACCTCGTGGGCAACACCGTGGACGGGTTGCTGGCCCGGCTCACCCGCAAGCGCCCCCTTGCGCCGCTGGCGCTGGTGCGCGAGGCGGCCACCGTGGCCATCGCCCTGCCCCTGGCGGTACCGCTGCTCGGCCTGGCGGCCGGGATGAGGGTGGCGGTTGCGCTGGCGCCGCCGATGCCCGAGATCGTGGCACCCGAGCCCGGCGAGGCCAACCTGCTGGCCCATCTCCTGGCCGCCGCCGCACCCGACGTGCTGGCCAACACCACCGTGCGGACCCTGACCGTGGGTCTCCCCGTGTCGGTGGCGATCGGCGTGGGGGGGGGGCGGCCGCCCGCCCCCGGGGGGGGGGGGGGGGGGGCGGGGGGCGGGGGGGGGGGCGCCGGCCCCCGGGGGGGGCGGGGGGG
>JANMIX010000493.1:0-4779 GCA_031376015.1 Acidimicrobiia bacterium
CCACGACCACGACCACGGCCCCCCACACCGTCGTCGACGACGTCAAGGCCGCGTATTTCCACTACTGGCGCGTCGTCGATCGCCTGAACGCCAAACCAAACCCCGACGACCCCGAGATCGACGAAGTTGCGACGTCACCGCTCGTGGACTTCTTCGGAGATGATCTGCGAACGTCCAAGGCTACGGGCGTCTACCACCTCGAACCCGCGCCGCATTCGACCCACCGAATTGACCGAGTGATCGTCGACTCCGGCGGGCAAGGCGCAACGATCGTTGATTGCTACGTGGACCGCCGGGTGAAATACGACAGAGCGGGCCGCGTCTTGGATGACAGAGTGCTCAGCAGAACGCTTACTGCACACCTGAGGCTCATCTCTGGGCAGTGGAAGGTGAGCGATGGTGAGTTCACATCGCCGACGACTGGGCCCGCGAGATGCGCGCCATAGCTCGACTCGCGGCGCTCGCCTTGCTCGTTGGAGCACTGGTGGTGTGGGCCAGCGAGAGCGCTACCGCCGCGGGTGACCCGACTGGTGGATTAACGACAGGAGTAACTGCAGGCACGACGAATGGGGGGAATCCGTTTGTGGGGGTGACGGCGGGCGGCGGTGCGGGTGGCGGGACCGGCGGCGGGGGCGGGAACGTCACGTGCACCTACTACGAGGTCGGGACCGACACGGTGTGGCTGGGCACGGGCACTCAGGCGACCACGCTGACGGAGGGCACCGCCTACTGGCTCCGCTGCGCCGACGCCGCCGACGTCACGGTGTACCTCGATTTGATCACCTATCAGCCGGCGCCCGTCATCGATGCGGCCACGTTGGCCCGGCAGGCCTACAAGGAACTCGTGCTCCCCACGCCCGCCCCTCGCACGGCGCCGCCGTCGAACCAACCGGTGCTCGTGGGGATGGCCGCGTGGTTGTGGCTCGACCCCACGACCTGGACCCCCCAACAGGCGACGGCCAGCCTGCCCGGACTGTCGGCCACCGTCGCCGCCACCCCGACGACCCTCATCTGGGACACCGGAGACGGCTCGGGACCCATCACCTGCGCGGGACCGGCCACCCCATGGCACCGCGGCGCCCAGCGCTCCGACCCCGGCGCCTGTACCGCGGCGTGGCAGCACTCGGGCATCTACACCGCGTCGGTCACCGTGACCTGGCGCGTGACGTGGACGGCCAGCGACGGCACGTCGGGCGCGCTGCCGGACGTGACCCGCACCACGACCTACCCCGTGCAGGCCCAGAGCCGGCAGGCCGTCATCACCAGCAACGGCGGTGCGTGAGCGAACGGTCAGGGATGGGCTTCGGCCCAGCGGGCCATGAGGCCGCGGGCGATGACGATGCGTTGGATCTCGTTGGTGCCTTCGCCGATGATCATCAGCGGTGCATCGCGGTAGTACCGCTCGACGGGGAACTCCTTGGTGTAGCCGTAGCCGCCGTGGATGCGCATGGCCTCGGTGGCCACCTCGAAGGCCGTCTCGCTGCAGAACAGCTTGGCCATGCCGGCCTCCACGTCGGCCCGGTCGCCGGCCTCGAACTTCTCGGCCGCCGACTTCACCAGAAGCCGCGACGCCTCCACCTTGGTGGCCATGTCGGCCAGCTTGAACTGGATGGCCTGGTGCTTGGCGATGGGCACGCCGAAGGTCTCGCGCTCCAGGGAGTACTTCATCGACGCGTCCAGCGCAGCCCGGGCCACACCCAACGCCCGCGCCGCGATGTTGATACGGCCCAACTCGAGCGACCCGAGGATGTAGTGCAGACCATGGCCCAGACCGGCCTCGCCACCGAGCACGTTGGCGGCCGGCACGCGGTGGTCGACGTAGGTCATCTCCACCGTCTCGATGCCCTTGTAGCCGAGCTTGTCGATTGTCTTCGAGACCGAGATGCCCTCGAAGCGCTCCCCTGGGTCCTTCTCCACGATGAAGCAGGTGATGCCTTCAGGCGTGCGCGCCGCCAGCGCCACAAGCCCGGCGCGCACCCCGTTGGTGACCCACATCTTCGTGCCGTTGATGAGGTACTCGTCGCCGTCGGGAACCGCCTTGCAACGCAGCGCCTGCGTGTCGGAACCGGCATCGGGTTCGCTGAGGCTGAACGCGGCCCGCACCTCACCGGTGGACATCGACGGCAACCAACGGGCCTGCTGCTCGGGCGTGCCGTAGCGGTAGATGAGGTTGGCGGCGATGGTGTGCGTGTTGAGCACCCCTGCCAGCGACATCCAGCCGTAGGCGAGTTCCTCCATCAGCCGGGCGTAGGTGAGCACGTCGAGGCCGAGGCCGCCGTGCTCCTCGGGGATGCGGGCGCCGAAGAGGCCGAAGGCCTTCATCTGCTCGACCCAGGCCTCGGGGTACTCGTCCACGTGCTCGAACTCCGACGCGTGGGGGATCACCTCGCGGCGCACCCATTCACGTATCGTGCCGACGAACTCCTCGGCCAGCGCCGGATCAGTTGCCATAGGGGACGGAGAATAACTGACATGCACGTCACCGAAGAACCCCTGCTCGACGCCGACGCCACCGCGCAGGCCGCCGCCGTTGCGGCCGGACAGGTGTCCGTGCGGGAGTTGGTGCAGGCCGCGCTCGCCCGCATCGACGAACGCAACCCGGCGCTCAACGCCGTGATCCACCGCTTCGACGAAGAGGCGCTCGCCACCGAGCCCGCGGAGGGACCCTTCCGGGGTGTGCCCTTCCTGCTCAAGGACTGCGTGGCCCACTCCGCCGGCCACCCCTTCCACTCCGGCATGCAGGTGCTGAAGGACCACGGCCACACCGCCTCCACCGACAGCGAATACGTCCGCCGGGTGCGAGCGGCCGGGTTCGTGCTGGTGGGCAAGACGAACCTGCCCGAACTGGCCACCACCTGCACCACCGAGCCGGCGGCCTACGGACCCACCCACAACCCCTGGGACCTCGAGCGATCCCCGGGTGGGTCCTCGGGTGGTTCGGCCGCCGCGGTGGCCTCGCGCATGGTGGCAGTGGCCCATGCCAACGACATGGGCGGTTCGATCCGCCTCCCCGCCTCGGTGTGCGGGTTGGTCGGCCTCAAGCCCACTCGGGCGCGCACCTCCCTCGCCCCCGACTTCGGTGAGTACTGGGGTCCGCTCACCCACGAGTTCGTGCTGGTGCGCTCGGTTCGCGATGCGGCGGGCTGCCTCGACGCCCTCGGTGGGATGGCGCCGGGCGATCCCTACACCGCGCCCCCCAACCCGCAGGGCCGGACCTGGTCGACCGAAGTCACCGCCCCGGTGGGACGGCTGCGTATCGGAGTGCTCCGTGGGGCGCCCGGCCTGGGCGACGCACTGCATCCCGACTGCAGCCGTGCGCTGGACGACACCGCGGCCTTGTTGATCGAACTCGGTCACGAGGTGGTCGAGAGCGACGCCGCCACCCTCCTCGATCCCGACACAGGGGCCGGCGTGGCCGCCGTGATGTGCGCTGCGGTGGCCCGCGACCTCGACAGGGTCGGCGCCATCATCGGCCGGCCCCTCACCGAGGATGATGTCGAGCCCGGGAACTGGATGATGGCCACCATCGGCCGTGCCACCAGCGCGGCGGACTACGTCGCCGGACTCGAGCAACTGCAAGCGGGGGCGCGCCGGATGGGTGTCGCCTTCGCCGCCGGTGGGTTCGACGCGCTGCTCACCCCTACCGTGCCGGCGCCGCCGTTCCCGTTGGGCCTCCTCGGTCCGGAGGCACTGAAGGCCGATCCGATCTCGGTGATGGGCAAGGCCGGCGGGTTGTGCGCCTTCACCATTCCCTTCAACGCCACCGGCCAACCCGCCATCTCCCTTCCGCTGGCCACCGGCGCGGGCGGGCTGCCCATCGGCATGCAGTTCGTTGCCGGTTACGGACGGGAGGACGTCCTGCTACGACTCGCCGCGCAACTCGAACAAGCCCGACCCTGGGACGAGCGCCGACCGGCAATCTGAACCACTCGCGAAGACCGCACCAGATGTCCACTGGACATCGGCCCAGGTCGGGAGGACAGTGGAACGCGGGGGCAGACCCCGTACAGCTCGAGGCCCGCCTGCCGGAAGAGCAGTAGCGACGAAGGAGGGTTCTCATGTACCTGTTCACCCGCCGAGCACAGTTGGGGCACGGTCAACCGACCGACGCGATGACCTGGGTGACGTCGATCACCGAGAAGGTGAACCAGATCGTCGAGTTCGAGGTGCATGCGTGGACCCCCGTGTTCTCGGAGAACGTGGGTGAGATCGCGTGGACTGCGTTCCTGCCCGAACTGGCCGAGTTGGAATCGGGCGACTTCAAGCTCATGAGCGACGCCCTCTACCTCGACCTCGTCGGCCAGGGCGCTCGGTACCTCTCGACCCAGCCGATCAACGACCAGCTGCTGCAGCTGATCCACGGGACCCCCGACCCCGCCCGCGACATCCACTACGTCACGGTGGCGCAGGCAACAGTGGCCCCGGGCCAGCTGCGCCATGCCATGGAGCTGGGCATCGAGATCGCCGTGCAGGCCGAGCGCATCACCGGCCTTCCCACGCACTTCTACGCCGACACGACCGGCAATTGGGGCGGGGTGCACTGGATCACCGGTTATGAGGGAGTGGAGCTGATGCAGCACTCCAACGAGAAGATCAATTCGACGATGCCCTTCGTGGAGATGATCGACGCCAAGGCATCCAAGGCGTTCGCCAGCGGAACTCAGAACGCACGGCAGGCCTGCTATCGCCGTGTGATCTGAGGCGGCCAATCCGCACCCTCGGGGTCTTCGGCTCGGACACCCAGGCGGGAAGGGTGTGATCCCGAGTGGTGCGGGGGGG
>JANMIX010000495.1:0-1855 GCA_031376015.1 Acidimicrobiia bacterium
GCTCCAGCCGGCAGAAGAGTCGGCACGCAGCGGCGCACGGGCGGTCATCGACGCGGGCGGGCTGGTCGACGTGGAGCGCATCTTCGCCTTGCACTGTGACCCCCGCAAGACGGTGGGACAGGTGGGCATCCGTCCCGGACCGATCACCGCCTCGGCAGACCAGATCCGGGTGCGGCTCACCGGCCGCGGGGGCCACACCGCCCGCCCGCACCTCACCGAGGACCTGGTGCATGCCCTCGGCCAGCTCATCACCGAGCTGCCGGCGATCCTCTCCCGCCGGGTCGACCCCCGGGCCTCCCTTTCCGTGGTCTGGGGCCGGGTCGAGGCCGGCCGCGCTGCCAACGCGATCCCGGAGGTGGGGGAGGTCGAGGGCACGCTGCGCTGCCTGGACGCGTCGGCCTGGGAGGCGGCACAGGGCCTGGTCGAGGAGCTCGTTCCCGCGATCGTGGCGCCCTTCGGCGTCACGGCGGAGCTGACCTACACGCGCAACGTGCCGCCGGTGGACAACGAGGTCTCCTGCGTCGCCCTCTTCCGGTCGGCGATCGAGGCGAGCGAAGGGCCGGGCGCGGTCACCACCACGGAGCAGAGCCTGGGCGGCGAAGACTTCGCCTGGTACCTGTCGGCCGGGGTGCCGGGCGCCCTGGCGCGGCTCGGGGTCCGCTCGCCCGGCGACACCGAGGAGCGTGACCTCCACCAGGGGCGTTTCGACGGAGACGAGCGCGCCATCTCGGTCGGCGCCCGTGTGCTGGTCTCGGCGGCCCTGCTCTCGTTCTCATAACGCTCCGCCCCTTGTTTTCCGCGACGAGGTGGCGGGAGAGCCCGCGGGGGCTAGAGTCGCCACCGGCCGACACCCGCTCGGCTCCGGTCGACGTGTGCCCGACCGAGTGCCTGGAAGGAGACACCCCTTGCAACGGGTGACCACACTTGCGGCGGCGATCCTCGCCGGCGCCCTCATGCTCACGGCCTGCGGCAGTGGAAGCGACACCGCCTCCACGTCGAAGACGTCGGGTTCCGCGTCTGAGTCGAAGAAGAGCGACCTCAAGGTAGGCCTGGCCTACGACATCGGAGGTCGCGGCGACCAGTCCTTCAACGACGCCGCCGCCGCTGGCCTCGAGAAGGCCAAGACCGACTTCGGTGTCCAGGCCAACGAGTCCGAGGCTGTCGCGGGAGAGCCCGAGTCGGCCAAGGAGGAGCGCCTCCGGCTGCTCGCCCAGAACGGCTTCAACCCCGTCGTGGCTGTCGGATTCGCCTACTCCGGCTCACTGGCGAAGGTCGCCAAGGAGTTCCCCAAGACGAACTTCGCGATTATCGACGACGCTGGAGCGGTCGGGCCGAACATCTCCAACCTGACCTTCGCCGAGCACGAGGGCTCCTACCTCGTCGGAGCGGCCGCGGCGCTGAAGTCCAAGACGGGCAACATCGGCTTCGTCGGGGGCGTCGAGGTGCCCCTCATCAAGAAGTTCGAGGCGGGGTACACGGCGGGCGCGAAGGCGGTCAAGCCGGACATCAAGGTGCAGGTCAAGTACCTCACCCAGCCCCCGGACTTCACCGGCTTCAACGACCCGGCCAAGGGCAAGACCGCAGCGGACGGCATGTACCAGGGTGGTGCGGACGTCGTCTACCAGGCGGCCGGTGGGTCCGGCGGCGGCGTGTTCGCCGCGGCCAAGGCCGCGAAGGCCATGGCGATCGGCGTGGACTCCGACCAGGCCAAGACGGCTGCTGCAGACGTTCGTGACGTCATCATCACGTCGATGCTGAAGAAGGTCGACGTGGCGGTGTACGACTTCATCAAGAGCGTCAACGACGGTGCCTTCAAGGCTGGCGAGATCGTCTATGACCTGAAGAAGGACGGCGT
>JANMIX010000542.1:0-1836 GCA_031376015.1 Acidimicrobiia bacterium
CCCCCCCCCGCGTCCCCCCCGCCCCCCGGCGCCCCCCCGGGGGGGGGGGGGGGGGGGTGGTCCCCGCCGGGGGGCCCCCCGCGGCGCCCGCCGCCACCGAGGAGGTGGCCGGTGTGTCGCCCCGGTTGAAGTGGCCCAACGATCTGGTGTGGCCCGGGGACGGATCCGGCCCCGACCGCAAGCTGGCCGGGATCCTGGCCGAGGCCGACTGGCCCGCCCGTAGCCCGGCCTCGGCCGGGTGGTCGCCCCCGCCACCCTCGGAGCGGGTGGTGGTCGTGGTGGGGATGGGCCTCAACGTCACCTGGCCCGACGAACTCCCTGACGACCTCGCCGACATCGCCGTGGCGCTCAACCATCTCCTCCCCCGCGGCTGGCCCGAGCCCGACCCTCGCCTGCAGCGAGAAGCGATCCTGGTGGCCCTGCTGCGTCAGCTCGACCACCGCTACCGCGCCCTGGTGGAGGGCGACGGCTCCGCGCTGCTGGCCGAATGGCGGGAGCGTTCGGCGACGCTGGGCCGTCGGGTGCGGGTCGACCTCGGGGCCGAGGAACTCGAGGGCACCGCCACGGACATCACCGCCGAGGGGCACCTGGTCGTGCAGCCGTCCGACGGCGCGGCGCGGGTGATCGCCGTGGGTGATGTGATCCACCTGCGCCCCGCCTGAGGGAGACGCAACAGCGCGAAAGCGGGCGAAGTACCGGTCTTGTGTCGTGCCGATGGCGCTCGCCTGCCACCGCTCGTGGTTCATACTTCGGTGTCATGGCCTACAACATCGTGCACTTCGCCATCCATGCTGACGACGTCGAGCGTGCCCGCGGTTTCTACGAAGCGGTGTTCGGCTGGCGGTTCGAGGCGTGGGGGCCACCCGGCTTCTACGACGTCGTGACCGGAGACGGCGATCGCCCCGGCATCCACGGAGCCCTGCAGGCGCGGGACGAACCGCTCACCGGCACCGGTACCCGAGGCTTCGTATGCACTGTCGCCGTTGAGGATCTCGCGGAGATTCGCGAGAGGGTCATGGCCAACGGCGGCTCCATCACCTACGAGGAGATCGAGGTTCCCACCGTCGGCACGCTCACACAGTTCGTGGACACCGAGGGCAACGAGGTGGCCGCGATGGTCTATGAGCGAGCGATGTTCGGCGCGTAACCGGCGCGTGGCCACCATGAGTCATGGACAGGCCCGAGGCGGTGCGCTACGGGTCGGGTTCGCCCGCGTGCAGCGCGGCAAGGGACGCGGCCGCGGCACGGGTGAAGGGACCCGGCGCGGGGGGCAGCCGCACCGACTCGACGCGCTCGACCCCGTGCACCCCACGCAGGGACGAGGTGAGGAAGATCTCCTCGGCTGCGCCGACCTCCTCGACGGGCACCTCCCGTTCCACGATCCACTCGCAGTGCTCGAGGAGCAGCGCACGGGTGATGCCCGGTAGGCAGCCCGAGGAGAGCGGCGGTGTGCAGACCTGGCCGTTGAGGACGACGAACACGTTGGTGGTGGCACCCTCGCACAGGGCTCCTTCGCAGTTGGCCACCAATGCCTCCCCGGCGCCGGACGCTTCCGCGGCGGCCAGCGCCCGGACATGCTCACCCTGCGAGCTGCACTTGATCCCCACCAGGGCTCCGTGCTCATTGTGCGGCCAGGGCGACCAGACCACTGTCTCTGGACCCGATGTGTCCCGGGGGGGACCGGTCACTGCCACCACGGTGGGAGGGCCGCCGCGCCCCAGTCCGGCGGGACCGGGTCCGCTCGACACGGTGAGCCGGATCCGCCCGCACCCCGGGTTGGCCGCCACCACCTCGGCGAGCGCCCGCCGCAGTTCGGGCTCGCCGGGCACGTCGCCG
>JANMIX010000555.1:0-8385 GCA_031376015.1 Acidimicrobiia bacterium
TCCGGTACCGGGTGCGGGAAGGCACTCCCCGCACCCTCGTGTCCGATGAGGGCCGTCTCCGGCAGGTGCTGTTGAACCTGCTCGGCAACGCGGTGAAGTTCACCCACGACGGCGAGATCCAAGTGATCGTGGACGCCGAACAGGACAGCGAGGGATGGCGCTACCGCTGCACGGTGCACGACACCGGCATGGGCATCGCGGCTGACCGCATCTCCGCCTTGTTCGAGGAGTTCGAGCAGGCCGATTCGGGTATTGCCCGCGAGTTCGGCGGCACCGGCCTCGGGCTGGCCATCTCGCGCTCGATCGTGGATCTCCTCGGTGGGGAGATCACGGTGCAGAGCGCGGTTGGCGGTGGCTCGGAGTTCGCGTTCTCATGGCGGGCGCAGGTGACCGAGGCGCCTGCCACCGCCACCGTGGCGGACCCCGCGCTGGCCGGGCGGCGGGTACTGATCGTGGACGATCGCGCCGCGGACCGGGACCTGCTGGCGGAGTTCTGCCGGTCGATCGGTCTCGAGGCGGTGACGGCGGCCTCGGGCCCCGATGCGCTGGACCGTTTGCGGGACCGCACGCCGTTCGATCTCGCCGTGGTCGACTTCGTGATGCCGGGAATGGACGGGGTGGCCACCGCCGAGGCCATGGCCGGCCTCGAAGGTGCCCCTCCGGTGGTGCTCAGCGCGTACGCCGTGCACGGCCCCGAGGCGCGTGGTCGGGGTGTGCGCCTTGCCGGGTTCCTGCCCAAACCGCTGCGCCAGTCGACCCTGGCGGCGACCTTGGCCGGGCTCCTGTCCGGCGAGGTGGCACCGGTGCCGGTCCCCGCACAAGATCCGACGCAAGCGTCGTCGCGGGCGTTGCGGGTGCTGGTGGCCGAGGACAACCTGATGAACCAGCAGGTGCTTCTGATGCTGCTGGGCGCGATGGGCTTCGACAACGCCGATGTCGTGGGCACCGGCGACGAGGCGGTCGAGGCGGTGCAGGCGAACGCCTACGACGTGGTGCTGATGGACATGATGATGCCCAAGACCGACGGGCTCACCGCCACTCGCCTCATCCGGGCCCGAGGCGCGGCGGTGCACCAACCGTTCATCGTCGCCCTCACCGCCAATGCCATGCCCGGCGACCGCGAGGCGTGCTTGGCCGCAGGCATGGACGGCTACGTGGCCAAGCCGATCAACCGCGCCGACCTCGGCTCCTTGCTGCACATGGTCGCGGAGCGGCTGGACGCGGACATGCCGGAATCGACGGCTGCAACCGATCCCGACCCCGCTCCGACGTCACCATCGCCGGCCCTCGGTGCCGAACCGGCCCTCGACGAGACCACCGCGCACCGGGTGCGGGACGCCTATGGCCCTGAAGCGTTCGCCACGCTCGTCGGTCTGTTCCGCGCCACGGCGCAGCAGCACATGGAGCAGATCGTGGGCGGAGTTCAGGAGCGGCAGTTGGAACGGGTGGCCATGGGGAGCCACACGATCAAGTCGAGCGCGCAGATCCTGGGGGCGTTCGAGGTGGCCGGCCGCTGCACGGTGATCGAGGAGTCGGCCCGGCAGGAGTCGTGGGAAGGTATCGACGCCGATGCGGTCGACGCGCTGCAGGCGAGCCTGACCGAGGCGCTGGTGTGGCTCGATGGCCTCGCCGGCGCCGAATGAGCCCCGGCGAACGAGCCGGGTGTCAGCGGCGATCGCCGGCCAGCAACGCGCCGAGCGCCACGGCCATGTCGGCCGATTCGATCTTGTTCAGATGGCCGTCGGCCCCTGCCTCGCGGCACGCGGCCAGCAGGGCGCTGTCGTCGACGCCCGTGCACACCACTAACAGCGCATCGGGGAGTACCTCGCGCAGGCCCCGCACCACGTCCACTCCGGAGCCGTCGGGCAACACCACGTCGATAAGCACGACTTCGGGCGCGGAACCGGGCGCCTCCGCCAGCGCCAGCGCCACCGACGGTGCCTCTCCCACCACCTGATAGCCGTGGCGCTCCAGGGACAGGCGGAACAAGAGGCGCAAGTCGGCGGCGTCGTCGACCACGAAGACCCGAGGGCCGCTCATCGGCGGTACGCCGGTGATATCCCGAGGAGCCGGTTGGTCAGGTCTGGCATCTGGCTCCCATCTCGCCGAAAGGCTACTGCGCCGCGATGCCTTCACCTGATCTGGGCGGTCCGGGCCGGGAGAATCGGCTGTAGGTGCCGAATGTCGCGCGATGTCGGCCTCAGAAGCCCTCGAGCGCGCCGCAACGGCCGCCGAAACAGGGGATGTGCTCTGCGATGGAGAACTCAACGGGGTGGCTGCACACCCCGTTGAGTTGAATCAACTCTCGACAAAGAGTGGAACGGTGTTCCACAATGGAGGGATGCGGCGCCGGTTCCTGTTCGTGTTTGCCCTCTTCCTGGCGGTTCTGGCCACCACGTTGCCGAGCGGTTCGGCCCACGCCGATGACAGCGACGGCACCTTCGACACCCCGTTCATCGCCCTTCCGATCCCCCCGCAACTCCAGCCGGTGGTCGACGCCGTGGCGCCCCCGCTGCTGGCCGCCTGCAATACGACCGGCACGGCCTACTTCCTGGCTTCGGTCTTCTCCACGCTGGTGCCCAGCGCCGGCACCCCCGTGGGTATCCCCACGCCGGTCGTCGGGGTGATCTTCGTGACCTGCGGGAACTTCCCCACACCCGAGAAGCCGACCCGGTGTTCGATCGACGACACGCTGGCGGTCACGCTGGCCCAGAACCTGCCGGGTGCGGCGGTGCCGGTGCCGGCCTTCGGCGGCTCGCTGGTGGCCTCAAGCCGCGCGGCCGCCAAGTTGCTCACCGGGAAGGGTGAACTCCCCGGTGCCGACCAGGTCGTCGTGCAGTACATGAACTGCCGCGAGGTCGGCGAGGTCACCTATGGCCGGCCGACGACCACCACGACCACCACGACCGTGCCCACCACCGACACCACGCTGGGGCCCGGGCCCACGACGACGGTGGTGGAGGGGCCCTCCACCACCATTCCCTTCGTCGAGGGTGACGTCACCGAGCGTTCGCCTCAGCGGATCACCCGCACCTACTCGGTCCCCGGCACCCCGGGCCGACCGGCCACCGCCGGCACCCCGGCCACCCCCGCCGCCCGGGAGACGGCCGCCGCCCCGGTGGCCGACGCCTTCCGCCCGATCGGGTTCCTCGTCGATGATCCTCGCGGATCCACGCTGCTGCTGGGCCTCGGGCTCGGTGCAGTGGCATGGCGGTTCGGCCCTCGCCTGCTGCGCCGCCGCACTTCCCGCTGAGTCAGACGGCCACGGCACGACGGCAGCGGGCCAGCACCATCATCCGGTGAGGGCCTCGAGCAACCGCCAGGGGCGACCGTCGACAACGTCGGTTCCCTTGGACACGAACCGGTTCCGGGCCGCCACCGGATGGATGGTGGCCATCGCCGCCCCGTCGTGCAGGCGGGGGCGGTTGATCTCCCCGGCGAAGGGTTCCTCCCACGGCGTCCACAGCGTGAAGTCGGTGGTGATCTCCACCACGACACCCCCTTCGGTCGCGCCGGCGACGATGTTCATCCGGTTCTCGGCGGCTCGGGCCCGTAGGCCCAGCGTGCGCTGCCAAGCCGGCAGCGCGCCGGTGGCCACCGCCACGACGTCGGCCGACGCGAGCGCGGCGAGCCGGAAGGCCTCAGGCTGGAGATGATCCTCGCCGGCGAGCACGGCCAGGCGGCCCCACGGAAGGTCGAGAACACCCACCTCGTCGCCCAACAGCACCGCCCACGGATGGCACGCCGAGGAATGCAGCATGTCCTGGGTGTGCAGTTCCCGCCCCCGGTGGCCGAGCACCACACCGGTGAGGGCGTCGCCGTTGCGACGGGCGGTGACCACCACCTGTCCCGCTTCGATGAGGTCGGTGTCGATGACGGCGAACTCGGGGAGCACCACCAGGGTGGCATCGGGAGCGGGGAAGCGGGTGGCCACCGTGACCGAGTCGGCGGTGGGGTGCTCGTCGCGGCCTTCGGGGGCCTTGGCGATGGCCCGGTACAGCGAAGGCCGCCGGGCCTCGAACACGTCGGTGCCGCTGGGCTCACGCTTGTCACGGGCGGCCGCTGGATCGATGTCGGCGATGACAACGGCCTCACCGGTGTGGGGTCCCATGGCCAGCACGGTGCCGTCGGGAGCCACGATCTGGCTCTCCCCGGCGCCGTGCAGTTGGGTGGGATCCAGGTCGAGGGCGCCGGCCAGCGCGGCCAGGCGCTTGGGTGGGGCGAGGGGACCGACCTTGTTGGCGGCCACCACGAACACCTTGTTCTCCGCCGCTCGCACCGGGATGTGCAGCGACGCCTCGTCGAGGGCGAAAGAGTTGAGCGAGTTGCACAGGATCTCGGCGCCGCCCAGGGCCAGGCAGCGGGCGGGCTCGTTCATGACGCCTTCCATGCACGAGTACAGGCCGAGCACACCCAGGGAAGTGGGCACCACCTGTTTCGCTTCGAGGCCGGGGGAGAGGTGGTCGGCTTCGGAGCCCATGAGCACCGTCTTGTCGCCTTGGGCCACCAAGTCGCCCTGCGGGGAGAACAACAGGTTGGTGATGGTGATGCGTCGCGAGGTCGGGTCGCGGCGCACGGTGGCATTGGCCACCAGCCACACCTCGTGCCGGCGGGCGCAGTCGCGCACCCCCTCGACGTACGGACCGTCGATGTCCACGGCCACGTTCCACGCGTGCTCGGCCGATTCGTACACGGAGAGGTGGTTGCCGAACTCGGGGGTCACGACCAGTTGGGCACCCTCGGCGGCAGCGGCCGCCACCATTCGGCGCAGCGTGGCGAGGTTGGCGTCGACGTCGGTGCCGGTGGCGTACTGCACGGCGGCGACGCGCACGGTTCCCATCAGGCGGCGGGGGCCTTGGGAAAGGGCCCGGCCTTGGACAGCAGGCCCGGTACCCGTTTTCCCAGTTG
Source organism: Acidimicrobiia bacterium (assembly GCA_031376015.1). Taxonomy (GTDB): domain Bacteria; phylum Actinomycetota; class Acidimicrobiia; order Acidimicrobiales; family JACDCH01; genus JANMIX01. Next base: position 4,909 of record JANMIX010000555.1, read on the forward strand.
CTCCTCGATCCAGGGCACGGCGTCGGTGAGGCGGGCCAGATCGAGGCCGGTGTGGATGCCCATGCGATCGAGCATGAAGACCAGGTCCTCGGTGGGGATGTTGCCGGTGGCGTTGGGGGCGAAGGGGCAGCCGCCGATACCACCCAGGCTGGCGTCGAGGGCATCGACCCCGGCCTCGACCGCGGCGTAGGCGTTGGCGATACCGGTGTTACGCGTGTTGTGGAAATGCGCCCGCAGTGCCACGGCGTCGCCTTCGGCGAGCACGGGTCGCACGGCCTCGACGCGAGCCGTCACGTCGGAGGGCACCGCCACCCCGATGGTGTCGGCCAGCGCCACCTCGGCGGCGCCGGCAGCCACCAGCCGGCGGGTCATCTCGACCACCCTGGCCAGGGGCACCTCGCCCTCGTAGGGACAACCGAAGGCGGCGGAAATGGTGACGGTGGGGCGGACGCCGGCGTCGAGGGCCAGTTTGGCGATCTCGGCGAAGGCCTCGACGGTGCCGTCGGAGGTGGTGCCCTGGTTGCGCTCGGCGAAGGTGTCACTGGTGATGGTCACCACGTTGATCTCGCGCACGCCCGCCTCGGCGGCCCGCTCGAAACCCCGCCGGTTGAGCACCAGGCCGATGTAGGTGACATCGGTGCGCCCCGGGCCTCCGGGGATGCCGGCCAGCACGGCCTCGGCGTCGGCCATCTGGGGCACCCGCTTGGGGTTGACGAAGGAGACGACCTCCATGCGCCGCACGCCGGCGTCGAGTGCCTTGCCGATGAGCGTGAGTTTGGCCTCGGTGTCGAGCACCACCGACTCGGCCTGCAGGCCGTCGCGGGGCGACACCTCCACCACCTGCACGCTGCGTTCGGGCATGACAACCTCCTCACCGGCGCGGTCCCGGGGCCTCGGGGACCGGTCCTTGACATCGTCGCACATGTGCCCATACTTTTCCACTAGGTGTAACAGCGTTCCGCTAACCGGAACAACGCCGATCGATGCCGTCACCGGGCGGCGATACTCAACCCCACCGCCGCACCAGCACCTCCGGGAGGAGACCCATGGCCGAACTGCCCCTGAGCGACATCCGCGTGGTGGAGATGGGCACGCTGCTGGCGGGACCCTTCTGTGGCCAGTTGCTGGGCGACTTCGGCGCCGAGGTCATCAAGCTGGAACCCCCGGGCGAGGGCGACCCCATGCGGGAATGGGGCCGCGAGAAGCCACACGGTCTGTCGCTGTGGTGGCCGGTGGTGGCGCGCAACAAGAAGTCGGTCACCTGCAACCTGCGCACCGCCGAGGGTCAGGGGCTGGCCCGGCGCGTCATCGAGAAGGCCGACGTGCTGGTGGAGAACTTCCGCCCCGGCACCATGGAGAAGTGGGGCCTCGGCTACGACGAACTGTCCAAGCTGAACCCGGGCCTGGTGATGATCCGGGTGACGGGCTTCGGCCAGACCGGGCCGTATTCGAGCCAGCCCGGCTACGGCGCCATCGGCGAGGCGATGGGCGGCCTGCGCCACATCTCCGGTGACCCTTCGGCGCCGCCGTCGCGCCCCGGCATCTCCTTGGGCGACACCCTCGCCGGCACCTACGCCGCCCTCGGCGGGCTGGTGGCCATCCACGCCCGGGGCCGTACCGGTCGGGGGCAGGTCGTCGACTCGGCCTTGTACGAAGCGGTGCTCAACATCATGGAATCGCTCATCCCCGAGTACGTGTTGGGCGGCTACATCCGCGAGCGCACCGGCTCGATCCTGCCCAACGTCGCTCCGTCGAACGTGTACCCGACCCGTGACGGGCTGATGGTGCTCATCGCCGGCAACCAGGACACCGTCTTCCGCCGTCTGGCCGAGGCGATGGGCCGGCCCGAACTGGGCACCGATCCGCGCTATGCCACCCATACGGCCCGGGGTCAGCACCAGGTCGAACTCGACGGGCTCATCGCCGAGTGGTCGTCGTCGCTGGACGCCGCAGAGGTGGAGTCCGCGCTCATCGAGCACGCCGTGCCCACCGGCAAGATCTACCGGGCACCCGAGATGCTGGCCGACCCCCACTTCGCCGCCCGCGACGCCATCGTCACCCTGCCGCACCCGACGCTGGGCGACTTCCCCATGCAGAACGTCATGCCCAAGCTGTCCGACACACCCGGCGCCGTCCGTTGGGTGGGTCCCACCCTGGGCCAGCACAACGACGAGATCTACGGCGGACTGCTGGGCCTCGACGACGCCGAGCGGGCCACGCTCACCGAGGCCGGCATCATCTGATGGCGGACGCGCCCGTGGTGGTGGCAGGCGCCGGGCCGGTCGGACTGACCGTGGCCTGGATGCTGGCCGGCGCGGGCATGGAGGTGGTGGTGTGCGAGCGGGGCGACGGGGTGTCCACCGAGTCGCGGGCGTCCACCTTCCACCCCTCCACCTTGGAGTTGCTCGACGACCTCGGCCTCACCGATGAACTGCTGGCGTTGGGGCTGGTGGCCCGCACGTTCCAGTACCGCGACCGCCGCCAGGGAGTGATCGCCGAGCTCGATCTGGGTCTGCTGGCCGGCGACGTGCGCTTCCCCTTCCGCGTGCAACTGGAGCAGTCGGTCCTGTGCCGCATCCTGCGCGACCGGCTGGCGGGGATGGACAACTGCGACCTGCGCTTCGGCCACGAGGTGCGGGGGGTGGACGGCGACGTGTTGCAGACCTCCGCCGGGCCGGTGCCCTTCACCTGGTTGGTGGGCGCCGACGGGGCCCACTCGGCGGTGCGCGCCACCATGGACGTGGCATTCGAGGGCTTCACCTTCGACGAGCGCTTCCTGGTGGTGTCGACCACCCATGAGTTGGCTCCGCACTTCCCGGGCCTCGCGTATGTGAACTACGTGAGCGATCCCGAGGAGTGGCTGGTGCTGCTGCGCACGCCCAACCACTGGCGGATCCTGTTCCCCCTCGACCTCGAAGAGGACGAGGACGCCGAAGGGCGGGTGGCTCGACTGCTGCCCGGGGTGGACGTGCCCATCGCCCACACCACCTGCTACCGCATCCATCAGCGCGTGGCCTCGGCCTACCGGCAGGGACGCACCGTGCTGGCCGGTGATGCCGCCCACCTGAACAACCCGCTGGGTGGCATGGGCATGAACTCGGGTCTGCACGATGCCGTGGCCCTGGGGCGGCGTCTGGTGGCCATGGGCCGCGGTGAGCGGGGCGAGGAGGCGCTGGACGAGTACGCTGCGCTGCGCCGCGAGGTGTCGGTGGACATCGTGGATGCCCAGACCCGCAAGAACTTCGCCACCCTGGCCAACCCCGACCCGGCCGGCCGCGCCGCCGCGCTGGAGGAACTGCGCGAGATCGCCGCCGATCCCGAACGGGCCCGCCAGTACATGCTGCGCACCTCGCTGGTGTCGACCATGCGGAGCCACACATGACCGACTGCATCGTGCGGGTGAACCCCGCCCGCCCGGCCGAGGTTGTCGGCGAGGTGCCCGCCGCGTCGATGGCGACGGTGGCGGCGGCGGTGACC
>JANMIX010000063.1:0-1664 GCA_031376015.1 Acidimicrobiia bacterium
GCGCGGTCATGACGAGGATCAGCAGGACGAAACGGGCCGTGACCCGCGTCCACGACGTGGCGGCCTGGGTCTCCTCGCGCCGCCCGCGACTGGACAGTTCCGCCGCGACGTCGAGGCGGGCGGTCCGCCGAGCGGGACCGATGGCGGCGGTGAGCGCCACCCCAACCCCGAGGACGACCGAGCCGATCACCGCAACGGCGGTGACACTCACGTGCAGTCCCAACCCCGCGGTCCGAATCGTGAAGTCGGAAAGGCTGCGCACGATCGGTATGGCCACCGCCGTGCCGGTGAGCACGCCGAGTAGCCCACCCACGAACCCGAGCAGGCCGGCCTCCAGCAGTGGACTGCCCACCAGGACCCGCCGCGAGCCGCCCAGTGCGCCGACGATGGCCAGTTGGCGACGACGCTCCTCGAGCGACAGCGTCACGGTGTTGCGCACGAGGATGGCACCCACGCCGAGGGTCAGGAGGGCGACGACGGAGAAGAGCGGGATGAACGCCACCTTGATGAAGCCGAGCACCGGAGGTGTGTCGTCGGCGCGCAACACCCCAGCGGCGGGACCGACGGCGGTGCGTAGACGCTCGGCCAGGGTGGCGAGATCGGTGTCGGGGGCCGGCACGACGTAGATGACGTCGACGTTGGGTCCGCGCACCATCGCCGAACGGGCTTCGTCCAGGCGGAATCCCACGGCTCGCCCGTCATTGAGTGCATTCAGGCCGGGGAGCACCGGGACGCCGGCCAACGGGAGGCGCCCGGCGTTGGTGCGCAGCATCGCTTCCGGCCCGAGTTGGCCTGCCAGCGCGCCGGCGATGAAGGTGGGCGCTCCACGCATCCGGGGGGCGAGCATCTCGGGGGTGCAGCCGAAGGGGCCGACGAGGGCCTCGACGCGGCAGTCGAAGCCGAGGGCGACCACGGGTACCTGCCGGCCCTCGCCGGTCTCCGCCAGCGAGATCGCCTGCACCACCGGCACGGCGGCGGCGACGCCGGGTGTCGTCGCGACCTTGTCGACCTGGGCGGGGACGAGCCCGCCCCGCGCCGACGCCCCGATGACCCGCAGCGGCGCGGGCCCCCCGAAGGCGCGTCCGGCGGCGCGCACCGAGGCGTCCAGGCTGGAGATGACGATGAGCACCGCGACCATCAGGGCCACGCCGGCACCGACCACGATGGCGGCCATGATCGCCCGCAGCGGCTGCTCGCGCAGCCGCCGCAGCACGAGGAGTCGGATGGCGCTCACTCCGCCTCGGCCAGCGATCCGTCGTGAAGGTGAAGTGTCCGGCCCATGCGACGGGCCACGGCGACGTCGTGGGTGACCATGACAAGGGTGGCGCCTGCATCGCGAACCTCGTCCGCCAGCACCTGCAGCACCGCGGCGCCCGTCTGTGAGTCGAGGTTGCCGGTGGGCTCATCGGCCAGCAGGAGCTTCGGGCGGGCCACCAACGCCCGGGCGATCGCGGCGCGCTGCAACTCGCCGCCGGAGAGTTCACCGGGCAGATGGCCCACCCGGGCACTGAGGCCGACGCGTTCAAGTAGTTCGTCGGCTCGCCCGTTGGCCTTGACGCGGTCGAGCAGGAGCGGCAACTCGACGTTCTCGCGCACCGTGAGGGTCGGGATGAGGTGGAAGAACTGGAACACGAAGCCGATCTGGCGGCAACGCAGGCCTGCCC
>JANMIX010000584.1:0-9128 GCA_031376015.1 Acidimicrobiia bacterium
CCGCCGGCGAGGTCGACCGGGCCGTGGGGACCCCCGCTCTCATCCCGGAGGGGGTGCAGTTCCGTTCGCTGGGTGTGATCGTCATCGACGAGCAGCACCGCTTCGGGGTGGAACAACGCGCTGCGCTGCGCGACAAGTCGCGGGCCGACGGGGTACCCGACGTGTTGGTGATGACCGCCACACCGATTCCGCGCACCGCGGCCATGACCGTCTACGGCGACCTGGACGTCTCGGAGTTGCGACAGAAGCCGGGCAACCGCCCGACGATCGAGACGGTGTGGGAACCGGTCCAACCCGGTGAGCTGGCGGTGGAGGGCCTCGCCTGCTGGGAGCGGGTGCGATCGGAGGTGGCGGCCGGGCATCAGGCCTATGTGGTGTGCCCGCTCATCGAGGAGTCCGAGAAGCTCGAGGCCCGCTCGGCGGAGGAGACCTACGACGAGTTGCGTACCGGCGTGCTGGCCGGCCTGCGGCTGGGTTTGCTGCACGGCCGGTTGGGGGCGGCGGAGAAGGAGGACGTGATGCGCCGCTTCCGTGACCGGGCGCTCGACGTGCTGGTGTCGACCACGGTGATCGAGGTGGGCGTGGACGTGCCCAACGCCACGGTGATGGTGATCCTGTCCGCCGACCGCTTCGGCATCGCCCAGCTCCACCAGCTGCGGGGCCGCGTCGGGCGCAGCGACGCGCCGTCGTACTGCTTCCTGGTGGGCCACGAGGACGTACCCGAGGGCACCGAGGGCCGGCTGTCGGCCATGGTGCGCACCGACGACGGCTTCGAGCTGGCCGAGGTCGACCTCCAACTGCGGGGCGAAGGCACGATCATGGGGGAGCGCCAGAAGGGGCGAAGCGACCTCAAGCTGGCCTCGTTGCGCCGCGACCGCGAGTGGGTGGAGGCGGCCCGGTCGGTGGCCTTCGAGCTGGTCGACGCCGATCCCGGCCTGGCCCATTCGCCCGATCTGGCCGCCGAGGTGGAGCTGTTCCTGGACGAGGACGAGCGGGAGTTCCTGCTCAAGGGCTGAGGGTGCCGGCCGGTGGTGCGGGGTCAGAGATCGTCGGGGTCGGAGAGATCGTCGATGCTGAGCTCGAGGTACCACATGTCCAGGCAGTCCGAGCAGCGGTAGCGGACCACGTCGCCCGGCTCCCAGCCGAACTCGGGGTCCTGCTCGACCCGGTGGCAGGTGCCCCCGCAGTCGACGCATCGGATGGTGTCGGCGATGGGCACCGTCACATCCCCGGCACGTTGCGGTCGCGCTCGGTGAAGCGGTCGACGCCGTCGGCGAATCCGGCGGCGAAGATCGTCTGGCGGCCGATGCGGTCCTCGTTCTCCAGCGCCGCCTCCAGGCCCATACCGAGACCGTCGTAGACGCAGCGCCGGTCGTTGACGAGCGCCAGCCACGGCGAACGGGTGAGCGACTCGGCCAGCTCGACCGCCGCCTGCAGCGCGGTGCCGGGCGGCACCAGACGGTCGACGAGGCCGATGTGGTGCGCCTCGGTGGCCTCGACCACCCGGCCGGTCAGGATCAGGTCGAGGGCCCGGCCCAGGCCCACGATGCGGGGGAGACGGTAGGTGCCGCCGTCGATGAGGGGCACCCCGTAGCGGCGTTCGAGGCACCCGAGCTTCGCCTCGGTGGAGGCCACCCGCAGATCGCACCAGGCCGCCAGTTCGATGCCCCCCGCCACGCACCAACCCTCGATGGCGGCGATGACGGGCTTGGAGAGCTGCAGGCGGGTCGGCCCGAGCGGACCTGAAGGCCGCAGGGCGGGGAGGTCGCGCAGGTTGGCTCCCGCACAGAACGCCTCGGTGTCGCCGGTCAACACGGCCACCTTGGCCGTCGGGTCGGCATCAAAGGCCAAAAAGGCGTCGTGCAGGCGCTGAGCGGTGGCGGAGTTGATGGCGTTGCGTACCGCCGGCTGCTCGATGCGGATCACGGTGACCTCGGTGCTCACGGCTCTGACAGTAGGTTCCCGTCGTGCGCGTCGTGGCCGGTGAGGAGGGTGGGCGCAAATTGGTGGCACCGGCGGGGCAGGCCACCCGGCCCACCTCCGAGCGGGTGCGGGAGGCGACGTTCAACAGCCTCGAGTCGCACGGGCTGCTCGAAGGTGCCGCCGTGGTCGACCTCTTCGCCGGGAGCGGGGCCATGGGAATCGAGGCGCTGTCGAGGGGCGCGGCCACTGCCACCTTCGTGGAGCAGGATCGCTCGGCTCTGGAAGCGCTGCGCCTCAACCTCGAACGGCTGGGTTACGGCGACCGGGCCCGGGTCGAACCGGTGGACGTCCAGCGCTGGCTGGCAGCCGGACCGGGACCCTTCGATCTCGCCATCTGCGACCCGCCCTACGCCTATGCGGGCTGGCCGGAGCTGCTGGCGAGCCTGCCGGCCGCGGTGGCGGTGTTGGAGAGCGACCATGCGCCAGCGCTGGGGGATGGGTGGGAGGTGGCGAGAGAGAAGCGCTACGGCAGTACCGTGGTGGTCATCGCCCGCCGCACCCAAGCCCCGGAGACGCCCACGTGATCAGGGTCCTGTACCCAGGCTCGTTCGATCCCTTCCACAACGGTCATCGAGAGTTGGTGGAGACCGCCGCCCATCTCTTCGATGAGGTTGTGGTGGCCGCCATGCGCAACCCCCAGAAGGGGGAGCCGCTGTTCTCCCTCGAGGACCGCAAGGCCATGATCGTGGAATCGCTGGCGCACCTCGACAACGTGCAGGTGGTGAGCTTCGCCAAGCTCGTCGTGGACGTCGCCACCGAGATCGGCGCAAAGTTCATCATCAAGGGACTTCGCGCCGTGTCGGACTTCGAGGCCGAGACGGCCCAGGCCCAGATGAACCTCAACATCTCCGGTGTGCACACCGTGTTCCTGCCCACCGCCACCGCCAACTCCTTCGTGGCATCCAAGTACATCCGCGACATCGCCCGCTTCGGTCGCGACGTGGGACACATGGTGCCCGAGCCGGTCGCCAAGCGGCTGAACGAGCGCTTCGAGTCGCAGAAGCCGGGGAGACGCGCATGACCGACACCGGACCGCTCGACGACACCGACGACACCGGTGGCACGCTGTCGAGCTCCTACCAGGCCCCCGAGTCGGAGCAGTTGCTGCGCCGGGTCGGCGACATCATCAGCGGGGCACGGCCCATGCCTCTGTCCGCCTCGGTCATGATCAACCGTGACGAGGTGCTGCAACTGCTCGAGGACGCCATCGAACGGCTCCCCGACGAGTTGCGGGCGGCGCGGTGGCTGCTGAAGGAACGCGAGGAGTTCATGGCCAAGGCCCGCCGCGACGCCGAGGACGTCATGGCCGAGGCCCGGGCCCGGGCCGAACGGATGGTGCAGCGCACCGAGGTGGTCAAGGCCGCCGAACTGCGTGCCCGCCAGGTGGTCGACGCCGCCAACGAGGAGGCCTCCCGGGTACGCCTCGAGTGCGAGGACTACTGCGACCAGCGCCTCGGCAGCTTCGAGATCGTGTTGGAGCGCACCCTCAAGGTGGTCGCCGCCGGGCGTCAGAAGCTGCAGGGCAAGGCGCCGAACGAGGGCATGGTGGCGGAGGCGGGGGCGGAACCGGACCGTTCCAGCGCCTTCTTCGACCAGGATCTCGGCTGAGTCGCCAGGCGTCGAGGCGCAACCGGTGAGCACCTCCAACCCCTTCGAGGTGAGCGTGGTGGAACTGCGCCGCCGGCCCGGCGCCCGCCGCGAGGTCAGCGTCGCCGGACCGCTGGGACCCCTCGAGATCTCCTCGGCCAAGGTTCCCTCCGGGGCGGAGATCACCGCCGCGGTCGTGGTGGAGGCAATCCTCGACGGCGCCGTCACCGTCACCGGGGTCGTGCGGGCGCCGTATGAAGGCGAGTGCCGCCGATGCCTGGGGACGGTGCGCGGATTCGTGGAGGCCGACGTGAAGGAGGTGTTCGAGCCGCGACCGGTCGAGGGCGAGACCTACCCGCTGGACGGCGACCACGTGGACCTCTCGGCGATGGCGCGCGACGCGGTCCTGCTCTCGCTCCCGCTGGCGCCGCTGTGCGCACAGGGGTGTGCCGGTCCCGAGCCCGAGCACCATCCGGTCGCCATCGAAGGCGAGACGGACGACGACGGGAAGGGCCCGGTGGATCCCCGCTGGGCCGGGCTGGGCCAGCTGCACTTCGACTGAACCCGGCGAGCGTTTGGCTCGGGAGGTCATTGCTGGTTACCCTCTCTCGGCCCTCACGAGGAGTTCGCGCGCACCATGGCCGTCCCCAAGAAGAAAATGTCGAAGGCGAAGAGTCGGAGCCGTCGAGCATCGGCTTGGACCCTTCGTAACCCTGCTCGCAGCGTCTGTCCGCGCTGCGCCGCCGCCAAAGTGCCCCACATCGTGTGCGGCAACTGCGGCTGGTATCACGGCCGTCAGGCCGTCGACGTCGATTGACGATGCTTCCCGTCGCCGTCGACGCGATGGGGGGTGACCGCGCCCCCGGTGCCATCGTCGACGGAGCGCTACGAGCGCACACCGAGGCCGGCATCCCGGTGGTGCTCGTGGGACGTCCCGAGGACCTGCCCGCCGGTCACGGCCTCGAGGTCATCGCTGCCTCCCAAGTGATCGGCATGGACGCCGACCCTGGCTCGTCGGTGCGAACGATGAAGGATGCCTCCCTGGTGCGCGCCGCCGAGGCCGTGCGTGACGGGCGGGCGTCGGCCATGGTCTCCGCCGGCAACACCGGCGCCACGATGGCCTCGGCCCTGCTGCGCATGGGTCGCATCAAGGGGGTGAACCGTCCCGCCATCGCCACGCCCATCCCGGTGCCGGGCGGTAGCCCGACGATCCTGCTCGACGCCGGCGCCAACGCCGAGTGCCAGGCGGCCTGGCTGGTGCAGTTCGCCCAGATGGGTGCCGTGTTCGCCACCGAACGATTCGGGATCGCGGCGCCCCGGGTGGGCCTGCTCTCCATCGGCGAGGAGGACACCAAGGGCGACCCGCTGCGCAAGGAGACCCACAAACTCCTGCGCGACTGCACCCTTCCGGGCGGCGCCGTCTTCATCGGCAACGTCGAGGGCCGCGACCTCATGACGAGCGACGTGGACGTGGTGGTGACCGATGGATTCACCGGCAACGTAGCCCTCAAGACCCTCGAAGGCGGCGTGAAAGCGCTGGTCAACGCCATCCTGGCGGCGCTCACCGAGGCGGGCGTGCTCGAGGAGGTATTCCCACACCTGTTGCCCCTCTACGGCCAGGTCGACCCCGACAACACCGGGGGTGCGCTCCTGCTGGGCGTCGACGGCGTCTGCGTCATCAGCCACGGATCCTCGGGCGAGACGGCCATGTTGAACGCCGTCAAGGTGGCCGCCGACATGGTCGAGCGCGACATCGTGCACAAACTGCGCGACGCCGTCGCCTCCTGACCTCGTCGATCACAAGCGCACAAACGGGGGCGGAGGTACACTCCGACGCCTTTCTGGCCGCGACATTCGAACCGCAACGACCCAATGAGGAGCGCACGTGCCCGCCGAGACCCATGTGGAGCAAGGACCGATGGATCGCAACGCGGTGTTCGAGCTGGTCAGGGACCGACTGGCCGACATCCTCGAGATCGAACCCTCGGCCATCAAAGAGGGCGACTCCTTCGCCGACGACCTCGACGCCGACTCCCTGGCCCTGATCGAGCTGGTCGAGGCCCTCGAGGACGAGTTGGGCGAACGTTCGGTTGGTTTCCACATCGATGACGAGGATCTGGCGGATCTCAAGACCGTCCGCGACGCCGGCGACTACGTGGTCGCACGGCTCGGATAGGGGAGCACTGCTCCCGGTCCCCGATCTCGCAGCGCTTCACGCTCGGCTGGGCAGTGCCTTTGGCGACCCCGCCCACCTGGCCTCGGCGCTCGCGCACCGCAGCTGGTGTGCCGAGCACGCCGGCCACGAATCCAACGAGCGTCTCGAATTCCTGGGCGACGCCGTGCTGGGCCTCGTCGTGACCGCCCACATCTTCCGCACGTACCCCGATCTGCAGGAGGGCGCGCTGGCCCAGGTGCGCGCCGCGGTCGTGAGTTCGGCGGCCCTGGCCGAGGTGGCCGCCGAGATCGACCTCGGTTCGCACCTCCTGCTGGGCAAGGGGGAAGCCGCGTCGGGGGGCCGCGAGAAGCCCTCGATCCTGGCTGACGCCCTCGAGGCGGTCATCGGTGCGCTCTACATCGAGCAGGGCTGGGAGGCGGCGGAGGAACTGGTGCTCGGCCTGCTGGGCACCCGCCTCGCCGATTCCGCCGCCGGTCCAGGGGTCTCCGACTACAAGACGCGGCTGCAGGAACTCCTGGCCCGCGACAGCAACGAACGCCCGGAGTACCTCGTCAGCGACGACGGGCCCGACCATGCCAAGCGCTTCTACGCCGAGGTGCGGGTGGCGGGCCGCGAGGTCGGTCGCGGCGAGGGACGCTCCAAGAAGCAGGCCGAGGCCGCGGCGGCGCGCAACGCCCTCCTCGTACACATGAATCACGCCGAGACCGACGGGTCCGGCTTGCCGGCCGGCAACGGTCTCGGCCCAGCAGAAGGCGGCATTGATGCCTGAATTGCCCGAAGTGGAGACCATCCGTCGGGGTCTGGAACGCGAAGCGGTCGGCAAGCGGTTCAAATCTGTCGAGGTACACGGCACCCGCACCGTGCGGCGCCAATCCAAGAAGGAGTTCATCGAACGGCTCACCGGAGCCAAGGTGAAGTCGGTCAAGCGGCGGGGCAAGTACCTGCTCATCGATCTCGATTCCAGTGACCTGCTGGTGATCCATCTGCGCATGTCGGGCCAGCTCCGCAAGGCGGTGCCCAAGGACCCGGTGGAGAAGCACACCCATGTGGTCTTGACCTTCACCCAGGGCGGCCAGCTGCGTTTCGTGGACCCCCGAACCTTCGGCGAGATGTTCCTCACCCGTCCCGACGTCATGGCCGACGAAGTCCCGGAGCTGGCGGAGCTGGGCATGGACCCGGTGATCGACCCGATTCCCTGGGTGAAGTTCGGCACCGAACTGGTGCGGCGAACGACCAAGCTCAAACAGCTGCTGATGGATCAGAGCTTCATCGCCGGTATCGGCAACATCTACAGCGACGAGATCCTGTGGGAGGCCGGTCTTCGCCACGACCGCACCCCCCGTTCTCTGTCGAACATGGAGATGCGCCGCCTTCACCGCGCCATCGTGGAGATCCTCCACGAGGCGGTGAAATACCGCGGTTCCACCCTGGCCGATCGCCAGTACGTCGACCTGGCCGGCAAGCCCGGCGACTTCGCCCAGTTCCATCAGGCCTATGACCGCGAGGGCAAGCCGTGCCGTCGGTGCCGCTCGGTGATCGTGCGCGAGAAGGTGGCTGGCCGCTCCAGCTTCTACTGCCCCAACTGCCAGATCTGAGCTGCTCCCGGCGGTGCGCGGCCGGGGCGCGAGGGGCCACTACGGTGGGCGCCAGATGTTCCTCAAGACCTTGACCCTGAAGGGTTTCAAGTCCTTCGCCGATGCCACGGCGCTCGACATGGAACCTGGTGTGACCGTGGTGGTGGGCCCCAACGGCAGCGGCAAGTCCAACGTCGTCGATGCCATCGCCTGGGTGCTCGGAGCAATGGCTCCCAGCGCCGTGCGCTCCCAGAAGATGGACGATGTCATCTTCGCGGGGACCTCCAAGCGCGCCGCGTTGGGTCGGGCCGAGGTGGCGCTCACCATCGACAACTCGGCGGGTCTGTTGCCCATCGAGTTCTCCGAGGTCACCATCAGCCGAACGTTGTTCCGTTCCGGCGACAGCGAGTACGCCCTCAACGGCGTCCCCTGCCGGCTGCTCGACATCCAGGAGTTGCTCTCCGACACCGGCGTCGGCCGCCAGCAGCACGTGATCATCAGCCAGGGCCAGATCGATGCCGTGCTCAACGCCCGGCCCGAGGAGCGGCGCCTCATCATCGAAGAGGCCGCCGGGGTGCTCAAGTACCGCAGGCGCAAGGAGAAGGCGGAGCGACGCCTGGCCTCCACCGAGGGCAACCTCACCCGGGTCCAGGATCTGTTGCGAGAGGTGCGACGCCAGCTGCGGCCGCTGGAGCGCCAAGCCGATGCGGCCCGCCGCCACGGTGACCTGGTGGCCGAGCTGCATGGCCTGCAACTGCACCTGGCCGGTCGCGAGGTTGCCGCGCTGCGCGACCGGTTGGGCACCACCGCGCGCCGCAAGGCCGAGCTCTCGGCCCGCGAGGCCGAGCTCAAGATGAGCCTGGCCCGCCTCGATGCCGGGGTCATGGCCACCGAGGCGGAACTGACCGCCATCGGCGGCCATGACGTGTCCGACGCGCTCGTGCGCTTCGAATCGCTTCGGGAGAAGGCCAGAGGTCTGGCCAACGTGCTGGCGGAGCGTCACCGCCATCTCGAACGCGAGCGGGCCACCACGGTGGATGCCGCCGTCATCGCCACCCTCGAGGCCGAAGCCGCCCGGCTCACCCAGGAGCTGGCCCAGGTTGAGAGCGACGCCGCGGCGCTGCTGCCCGACGTCGAGCGCCTGGCCGGGGCCGAGGCCGACCTGGCCGCCGAGCGCGGGGCGTTCGCCGCCGAATGGGCAGACGGGGTGACACCGCCCTCCAGCCAGGCCGCCGAGGTGCGGGGCGAACTCGCCGCCCTGCGCTCGGGCGTGGAGCGGGCCCGGGGCGAGATCGACCGTGTCCGCCAACGCAGCGACACCCTGGCCCAGAAGGCCGCCCGTCTCGGAACCGAATCCGAGCGCCTCCGGGCCGACCTCGACGGCGCCGACGAGCGGGCAGGCACCCTCGGCGCCCAACTGGCCGCGGCCGAAGACGCCGGCGCCGCCGCATCCGACTCGTTGCGCGTCGCCGAGGAGACGGCGCGCGCCGCGGCAGCCGAACTGCACACCTGGTCGGCCCGGGCCGACGCCCTGGCGCAGGCGCTCGACGAAGCCCGTACCCGTGCAGGTGCCGAGCGCCTGGCCGGGATCGACGGGGGGGTGGGCTCCCGCCTCGACCACGTCGAAATCGCCGAGGGCTACGTGGCGGCCTACGCGGCCGCCGCCGGCGAAGCATTGGCCGCAGTGGTCGTCGACGGCGTACAGGTCGGGCGTGCGAAAGGCGAGCTCGGGCGCAGCAGTCTGCGCGGGATTCAGTCAAGCGACAGTGGACTGCGCATCGCGTCGAGGTCTCGCACGCGTGTACTGC
>JANMIX010000588.1:0-6483 GCA_031376015.1 Acidimicrobiia bacterium
CGATCACCTCGGGGTACGGGTTTCCGGGGCCGGGACCCATGAGGAGGCGGTCGGGATGCGGCATCGGCGGGGCAGCCTATGTTGAGCAGATGCCGCGCGCTGCCGCTCTGGTCGGGACCCTCGCCGTCGTCGCCACTTGTCTGCTGTCGGGCTGCTCCGACGGCTCGAGCAACCCGTCGGCGTCGAGCGCGTCGAGCGCGCCGAGCACTTCCACAACAATCGCATCGACGACCACCACCCATCCGGTGGCACTCGTGCCGCGGCCGACACCCTTCGACGCCGCCACCGTGCTGATGCGGGCGTGGGCCGCCGGTGACCGCAACGCGGCCCGCACCGTGGCGCCGGTGACGGTGGTCGACAGGTTGTTCGCCGCGGGCAGGCCAGGCATCCCCGAGTCGCGGGGATGCTCGGCGGCCACCTTCTCGCCGGCCTCGTGCGTCTACCGCACCGCCGTGGGCGAGGTGCGGGTGGTGACGGTGAAGTCGGGAACGGGGTGGGTCGTGCAGACCGCCCGCGTCAGCGCCACCGGCTGAGGTTCAGGCCGGGAGGCTCAGGGCTGCTGCTGAGCCAGTTCGGCCAGCCGGGCCAGCCCCCGCTCGGCATACTCCGCCACCCGTGCGGCGGCGACCTGCACGGCGGGATCGTCGCGTTGGGCCGGTTGGATGCGGGCGGGGTTGAGGGAACAGCCGTTGGCCCAGGCGGCGATGTCGGGCTCGGCGCCGTAGGCCCGCGCCGCCAGGTTTCCCCGAACCTGCATCAGCGCCCAGTCCGCCGGCCGGTCGGGGAGGTTGCTGGGCGGGCAGACGCGGTTCCGCTCCCGGTCGTCGTCGCGAGTCGCCTCCACATAGCCGGCCAGCGCCGCACAGAAGCAGGGGAAGCCGACCCGGATCGTCTGGAGCCGGATCTTGTCCGGCCCCCACAGCGGCACGAGCGGCGGGTACTGCAGCCCGGACGCGGCGCAGTGCACCACCAGCGAGTCCGGCGGCAGAGGGACCGACCCGCGGTCGAGGACGATCTCGTCGCCGGTGATGTGCTTGATGTGGCCCAGGCGAACCACGTTCTCGACAGTGCGGAGCAACTCGAGTTCCCATTGGCCGAGCGTGGGCGTCTTGGTCATCGTGGGGACCACTCCACGGTCGATACGCAGCATCACACCGGCCGCTTCCAGGCGCAGGAAGAGATCCTCGAGCGACTCGGCATCGGCGGCCGACGCCATGGTGTCGCCCGCAAGCCCCAGCGCCACCACCGGATCGGGTTGCACCACGGCCCGATTGAGCATCCACGGCTCACGCGGGCGCACCCACAGGATGCGGTCCGGGTCCACGCCATGCCCGAGCAGGAACACGATCCCGTCGGTGGCGGTCTTGCCCGATCCCACGATCACGTAATTGGCCGGCGTCGCCTCCAGCCGGGCCAGATCGTTGACGGGGACCACAGCCACGTCACCGGCGACGCCGAACGGCGGGGGCGTCGTCGCTGGGATCGTGGGCGACAGGTAGGTGGCGTCCACGACGCGGCGCCGCACATCGACTTCCACCGTCTCGCCCGAGACCAGGGAGGTCACCCGATGGGTGTCGCCCTCGGCGTGGTACTCGCTCCCCCCGAGGAAGGTGACGCGCCCCGAACCGAGGAAGCGGCGACGCAGGAGGTCGTCGTAGTAGGCCTCGATCTGGGGCTGGTGGGCCCGTTCCTGCAGCCCCGCCTCGGGCCCGCGGTGCTGCACGGCGCCGCTTCCCAACACGGTCGAGGCGACGCCGTAGAACACCGACGCCTGATGGAGCTGCACAAAGGGATACGCGTCCTGCCAGTGCCCGCCGGCCGTGTGGCGACGGTCGACCAGCGTCACGTGCACGTCGGCGTGATCGATGAGCGCGTCGGTGAACGCCATGCCCGTCGCCCCCGCTCCCACCACGAGGTAATCGGTACTCACCGTCGTCATCGCCATGCGCTGCGGCCTCCGCTCGTGGGACGAGGGTCAGGCCACCGATGTTACGGCGGCTCGGTGTCGAGCCGGCGCGGTACCCCTGACCGGTAGGTCGTGGACCGATCCCCGCCCCGGTCGTCCTGGAGCGGGTCAGCGACAGTCGACTGCAACCTCGAGTGCGGCGCACACTTCGCGCATCCTGCTGTCGGCCAGCCGTCCGAGTCGCTCGACCAGCACGCCGATGGCGACGCTCTCGACCGAATCGAGGTTGGCAACGCACGGTCGCGGCACGGGATCCTCGCCGGGCTCGAGCGCGACTTCGCTCGGGAGTCCCCGGATCGTCGTCGTGCAGGGAGCGACGAGCGTCCGTTGGAGGCGGGGGATCGCGGCGTCTCTGGAGAGCACTACCACAGGGCGACGGCCGATCTCGGGAAGCTCGCACCACCACACCTCGCCGCGAGCTGGAACACTCACGACGCCGCCGCGCCCTTCCGAAACGAGGCGAGATCACCCCAGTCGTCCGCAACGTCGAGGGGAGCATCGTCGTAGGCGGCATAGGCCGCGTCGGCCTCCGCAGCGCGTTCACGGGCGAGGAGCGCGTCGAGTGCGGCATCGAGGAGCGCAGCATCCGTCGAATCGCCCCGGACGCGCCGCGCTTCGCTCAGGAGTCGCTCATCGACGGTCGTGCTCACACGGATCCGGGCCATGGCATGAGTATGCCACGATGATGGCACGACCGATGAGGGGGGTCACGGTAGGGCTGGCGTCCGGCAAGACCCACGAGGTTGCCCCTACCGTTCGTGCGGCTCCGGCCGGCGGACTCAGAGGAGGCTGAGGGCGAGGCCGTCGAGGATGTCGGACTCCGACACCAGGCACTCGTCGAAGCCCAACGAGCGGAAGATGGCCACCAGCACGCAGCACCCGCCCACGATCACATCGGCCCGGGCCTCCTCCAGACCGGGGTTGTGGATCCGGTCGGCGCGTGACTCGGTGGCCAGTGTGCGGAACACGTCCTCGGCGGCGGCCCGCGTGAGGCGGAAGTGGTGGATGGCCTCGCGGTCGTAGGTGGCCAGACCCAACTCCACGGCGGCCACGGTGGTGATGGTGCCGGCCAGGCCCACGAAGGTCGGCGCGCCGATGGCGCCGGGGATCTCGCGGATGATGTCGTCGAGGTGGATCTCGGCCACCGAGATGGCGGCGGACAGTTCCTCGGGCTGGGGCGGATCGTGTTCGATGTACTGCTCGGTGAAGCGCACGCATCCCATGTCGACGGACTGCACGGCCTCGGGCTCGGTGATGCCGTAGATGAACTCGGTGGACCCGCCGCCGATGTCGACCACGAGGAACGGCCCCTGGGTGGGGTCCAGTCCGGCGGTGGCGCCGGTGAAGGACAGGCGGCCCTCCTCCTCTCCGGAGAGAAGTTCGGGCCGCACGCCCAGCACCTGCTCGGCCGGGCCGAAGAAGTCGTCGCGGTTGGCCGCGTCGCGAGCGGCCGAGGTGGCGGCGGCCCGTACGGCGGTGACCCCGTGGGCGTCCATCACCTCCCGGTAGCCCCGCAGCACATCCAGGGTGCGCTCGATGGCCTCGGGGGCGAGGCGGCCGGTGCGATTCACGTCCTGACCGAGACGGGTGATCATCATGCGCCGGTCGACGATGTCGAGCCCGCCCTGCCCATGGGCGCGTCCCACCAGGAGGCGTACCGAGTTGGTGCCGATGTCGACCGCCGCGATCACGGCTGTCCCACCGGGTCGGGAATCCAGTCGCCGGGGCCGTAGTGCTCGAGGAGCCAGGCGGCGACCCAGGCGCCGACGGAGTCGTCACCGCCGGCGAGGTGCCAGGCCAGGTGGGCGTGGAGGCACTTCACCCCCGTGCGGGTGCCGCCCACGCCGCCGGACGGACGGGGCCCGGTGTGGCCCGGTGGCAGCGCCGCGTCGCGTTCGGCCGCGTAGCGGGCATGGGCGGCGGCCAGCGCACCGGCGTCGACAGTGGCCTCGGCGGCGCGCACGCCGCCCTGGGATTCGAGCGTGCCCACCCGGGCCCGCTCCGGTTCACCCACCAGCCAGTAGCGGGTGGGCATGGGCGTGCCGTCGCGCAGCAGCGGGGCGTTGCGGATCACCAGCGGGCTCCCGTCGGCATGGCGGACGACCACGTCGAACTCGCCGTCGGGCACCCGTCCCAGCAAGGCCTCGACCGCGGCGCGGTCGTTCGGCCCGGCGTTGGTGCTCACGGTCGGGGCGGTCACCCTCGGTCGTGTCGGCGCCGCAGGAGCCGCCGCAACACGAACAACACGGCCAGCACTCCCAGCACCGGGACCACCCGCTTCGCAACCGAGCCCCCCGCCGCGTCGAGCAGATCGACCGGCGTGGCTTCGGGGCTGTCGATCCGCCGCACGCCCCCGTTGCCGCTCGACAGCGAGCCGTTGGTGGCGACCGGCGCGCTGGGCACCTCGGTGGGGAGCGTGGGGGGCGCGGACATCGCCACCGGCGCGGCGGGCGCCGGGGCCGCAGGGGTCGTGGACGCCGGAACCGGCTCGGCGGTTTCGACCTCGGGTTCGAGTGCGGGTTCGGGTTGTGCGGCCGGCGGGGTCTCCCGGCCACCACCGTCGAGCACCGTCGTCTCCAACGACTCGACGAACTGGCCGATGAGCTTGGCCGAGACGTCGGCCATCACACCGCGGCCGAACTGGGCGACCTTGCCGCTCACGTTGAGGTCGGTGTTGATGAGCACCTTGGTGCCGGTGCCCTCCGCCGTGAGGGTGGCGGTGACCATCGCCGAGGCGTTGCCCTGCCCGCGGGTGTCGCGTCCGTCGGCTTTGAGCACGGCGGTGAGGTTGTCGCGGTCCAGCTCCACGAACTTGGCGGTGCCCTTGTACTGGGCGGTGATGGGACCGACCTTGACCTTCACCACGCCGCGGTACTCGTCGCCCTCCACCTCCTGGAGTTGGGCGCCGGGCATGCACGGAGCGATCCGTTCGACGTCAGTGAGGAGGTCCCAGGCCTCCTGCGGCGGCACCGCCACGGTGAATTCGTTGCTCAACTCCATCGGGCCAGATCCTCCATCGTGTCGATATCCACTGCGCGACCCGGGCACGGTACCTCCACCACCGCCGCGCCCCTCTCCCGCAGCAGGCCCCGCGCCCCGGCGTCGCCGGTGACGGGCAGGTCCGGCCATACCAACCGACCCAGCCGCACCGGCGGGTGGCGGACCCCGTCGAAGGTGGCCACGGCCAGGTCGGCTCCGGAGTTCGCCACCGCCGCCCATGCCTCGGCACCGATGAGGGGGGCGTCGGCCAGGCCCACCACCACGGCATCGCAGCCGCGCTCGGCCGCCGCCGCGACCCCGGCCTGCACCGAGGTGCTCTGGCCCTGTGCCCACCGAGGGTTGGTCACCTCGACGGCGGCGTCGGGCACGGTGAGGGGCACGGCGCCGGTGACCACCAGCAGCAGATCGCACCCGGCACCGGCGGCGGCGTCGAACGCCCAGCGCCACAACGGCCGGCCCCGGAAGTCGCACAGCAGTTTTGGCACGGGACCCTCGAAGCGGGTGCCGTCACCGGCGGCCAGCAGAACCGCGGCAGTGCGCACGGATCAGTGGATGGGGCCGTGGCCGTCGCGCAGGGAACCGGCCCCGGCGCGCCCGGATCGCAGGGCGATGATCTCGGCGACGACGGCGACCGCTGTCTCCTCAGGGGTGCGGGCACCCAGGTCGAGGCCGATCGGCGCCATCACCCGGCCCAGTTGGGTGTCGTCGACGCCCAGTTCGCGCAGGCGCTCGACCCGGTCGGCATGCGTGCGGCGCGACCCCATCGCCCCCAGGTAGCCGACCTTGGTGTCGAGAGCGGCGACGATGGCGGGCACGTCGAACTTGGCGTCGTGGGTGAGGATGCACACCGCGTCGCGGGGGCCGAGGCCGGGCCCCTCACGCTCGAGCAGGCGGTGGGGCCAGTCGACCACCACCTCATCGGCCTGGGGGAACCGCACGGCGGTGGCGAACACCTCGCGGGCATCGCACACCGTGACCCGGAAGCCCAGCACCTTGGCCACCCGCACCAGCGCAGCGGTGAAGTCGACGGCGCCGAAGATCAACAGCCGCGGGGGTGGGGCGAAGGCCTCCACGAACACCGACACGGTCGTGTCGACCCGGGCCTCGCCGTGATCGCCGTAGTGCCGCAACGCGGTGCCGCCGGCGGCCAGCACACCCAACGCGTCGCGGGCCACGACCCGGCCGAGGTCAGGGTCGCCCAGATCGCCCTGGGTGGTGCCGTCGGCCTCCACCAGCAACTTGGCGCCCACGTGGGTGCCATCCACGACGGTGGCGAGTACGACCGGGCGTTGGGCACGGATGGCCTCGGCCAGGAGGGGGTAGATCACCAGTCCAACGGCTCCAGGTACAGGTGGATGATCCCGCCGCAGGTGAGGCCCACCGCGAAGGCGTCGTCGTCGCTGTAGCCGAAGCTCACCGTGCGCCGCGCACCGGTGGCCATGACCTCGAGCGCTTCGGCCACCACCGCCCCCTCGACACAGCCGCCCGACACCGAGCCCACCACCTCACCGGCGTCG
>JANMIX010000593.1:0-3816 GCA_031376015.1 Acidimicrobiia bacterium
CGCCGAAGAGGTACGGGTACAGCGGCTGGCCGCCGTGGTGCACCTCGGCCACGACGTCGGGATGGTTGGTGGAGAGCCAATCGGTCAACCGGCGTGTCACCGCCGGTGTCGCCCCTTCGCCCTCGATGATGGTGACGATCTCCGAGTCGCCGTCGAGGAGGTCGCCGAGAAGCTTCATGGCCGCGCCGTCGAGGCTGGCGTCGACCGCGCAGATGCCGGTGCGGGCGATACCGATGAAGTCACCCTCGTGGATCGGCCCGGCCTCGCTGGGGGCGTCGCGCACCGCACGGGTCACCTCGCCGGCCCGCACCCTCGACGCCACACCCATCATGGCCGTGCCGTTGGTGGCGGCGGAGGCCTCGGGGTCGTACGACACGAGCGCGGCGAAACCCTCGGCCACCCCGCGGGTGGGCACCACCACCACCGTCTTGGTGCTCTGGGACTGCACCTGCTCGGCCACCGGGATGATGTTCTTGTTGTTGGGCAGCAGCAGGACCTCGGGCGCCGGCGCCGACTCGACCGCCTCGAGCAACTGGGCGGTGGAGGGGTTCATCGATTGTCCGCCGGTCACGATGCGTTGCACCCCGAGGCTGTAGAAGATCCGCCGGATCCCTTCGCCGGATGCGACCGCCACGACGGCGGTCGGCACCGGTTCGTCGGCGTGAGGGGGCCGCGCCACGGTCTCGCCCGCCGCCACCCCGTCGCGCACCCACCGTTCCTCCTCGACCTGGTCGAGAAGGTCGGTGACTCGGATACGCCGGGGCCGGCCCGCATCGAGCGCGGCCTCGACCGCGGCACCGATGTCGTCGGTGTGGATGTGGCAGTTCCACAGGCCGTCGCCGCCCACCACCACGATGGAATCGCCGATCCCGGCCCACACATCCTTGAACGCCGGGATCGTGTTGTCGGGCGCCTCCAGGAGGTACATGACCTCATAGCGCAGGTCGCCGATGCCACCCTCGCCGCCCTGGCCGTGTCCGTGGCCGCCCAGCACCGGCCCTTCGGCCAGCACCTCGGGCTCGGGCAGCGGGCGGCCGTCGAGCACGTGCAGCACGACATCCATGAACAGCACGAAACCGGCGCCACCGGCATCCACGACGCCGGCGTCGGCCAGCACCTGGAGTTGCTCGGGTGTGCGGGCCAGCGCGTCGGCCGCCCCGTCGCGCGCGGCCACCGCCACGCCCAACAGGTCCGCCCCCGATCCCGCCGCGGTCGCCGCCTGCTCGGCCGAGATGCGCACGACCGTGAGGATGGTGCCCTCGACGGGACGCATCACGGCCTCATAGGCCGCGGCGGAGGCAGCGGTCAGAGCCGAGGCGAGATCCTCGCCCGTCGCGGCGTCGGTCGACGCGAAGCCATCGCACAGGCCTCGCAGCAACTGGGACAGGATGACTCCCGAGTTGCCCCGGGCACCCATGAGCGAGCCGTAGCTGATGGCGCGGCAGACCTCGGCCATGGACTCGCCGGCGCCGTCGAGTTCCTGGGCGACCGATTCCAGCGTCAGGGCCATGTTGGTGCCGGTGTCGCCATCGGGCACGGGGTACACGTTGAGCCGGTTGATCACCTCACGGTGCGCCGCCAGTGCGTCACGGAAGCTGCCCACGATCGCCCGCAGGGCGCCGGCGTCGAGTCGGTCGAGAGCGGCCATCGATCGGATGCTAGGCGCGACCGGGACCGCAACCGGCGAGCAACGGGTCGCGATCCCGTCGCGGAGCGGACAGGAACCAGAGTCGCAGGTGGCCCCGTCGCCGGACCCGCAGGTGGAGTGGCGAGGTCCCCGGTTGCTACTCTTCCCCGTCCACTGTTCGAAGAGTTGGAGAAGGTCATGGCTGCGGTTTGTGAAGTGTGCGGCAAGAAGCCGTCGTTCGGTATGAGCATCAGCCACTCGCACCGCCGCACGAAGCGGCGCTGGAATCCCAATATTCAGCGCGTCCGGGCGATCGTCGACGGGACCACCAAGCGGGTCAACGTCTGCACCCGTTGCATCAAGGCCGGCAAGATCACCAAGGCCGTGCACTGAGCCATGCAGGGCGTCGTCAAGTCGTATGACCCGGGGAGTGGCGACGGGGTCATCCTCTGCGACACCGATCTGGCCGAATACGAACTGGCCGACGGGGCGCTGATTGGTTCGGTGTTCCGGATGCTGCGTCAGGGCCAGCGGGTCGTGTTCAACCTCGACGAGGCCGGGTTGGCCACCCACCTCCGGCTCGGCTCCGAGCCCGACATGGGCACCCGCGGTTTCGATGATCCCTATCTGACGGACCCTGTCTGACCAGCGCTTCCTGCCACCGCAGCGGTGCGACCGCTCGATTCCGTCGAGGGCCCGGAAGGGCCCTCGATTCGCGTCCGGCGACAGACGGCCGATAGCCTCACGGAACGTGCATTTGCCGCTCCGCCGGCCGCTGAAAGTCCGCAATCCACGGACTGACGGCCCCATTCGGCGGGGTAACCCAACCACCACCGAAGCGGCGGGAGGCTCCCTCCCCGACCGTTTTCGCAGACTCAGACAACGGCGTCGGAGGTTTTCTCGTGACCGTGCCTACCCGCAACCAGAAGCTCCTCGACTGGGTCGAGGAGGTCCGCCGGCTCGTAGAGGCCGACGAGGTCGTGTGGTGCGACGGCTCCGCCGAGGAGTACGACCGCCTTTGTGGCCAGCTGGTCGACGGCGGCACGTTCTCCAAGCTGTCTGATGCCAAGCGCCCCAACAGCTACCTGGCCCTGTCGGATCCCGGCGACGTCGCCCGCGTCGAGGACCGCACCTTCATCTGCTCGGAGCGGGCCGAGGATGCCGGGACCACCAACAACTGGCGGGATCCGGCCGAGATGCGAGGTGTGCTGCGCGAGCTCTACGCGGGCTCCATGCGGGGCCGCACCATGTACGTGGTGCCCTTCTCGATGGGCCCCTTGGGCTCCCCGATCGCCCACATCGGCGTGCAACTGACCGACAGTGCCTACGTGGCCGTGTCGATGCGGATCATGACCCGCATGGGCCAGCAGGTGCTCGATGTGCTGGGTGACGGCGACTTCGTGCCCTGCCTGCACTCGGTCGGCTACCCGCTGGTCACCGCCGAGGGCACCCGGCCTGACGTGCCCTGGCCCTGTGACGCCGAGAACAAGTACATCGTGCACTTCCCCGAGACGCGCGAGATCTGGTCGTACGGGTCGGGCTACGGCGGCAACGCGCTGCTCGGCAAGAAGTGCTTCGCCCTGCGCATCGCCTCGACGATGGCCCGCGACGACGGCTGGATGGCCGAGCACATGCTCATACTCGGTGTCACCCCGCCCCAGGGCGAGAAGCGCTACATCGCCGCCGCGTTCCCCTCGGCCTGCGGCAAGACGAACATGGCGATGATGATCCCGACCCTGCCGGGCTGGAAGATCGAGACGGTGGGCGACGACATCGCCTGGATGAAGTTCGGTCCCGACGGGCGCCTGTATGCGATCAACCCCGAGGCCGGCTTCTTCGGGGTGGCCCCCGGCACCGGTGAGGACACCAACCCCAACGCCCTGCGCACCCTGTGGGGCAACTGCATCTTCACCAACGTGGCCGGCACCGACGACGGCGACATCTGGTGGGAAGGCCTCTCGACGCCGCCAGCCCATCTCGTCGATTGGCGCGGTGACGACTGGGCGCCTGGCGCCGACGCGCCGGCCGCCCATCCCAACGCTCGCTTCACCGCTCCCGCCGAGCAGTGCCCCTCGATCGCCCCCGAATGGCCTCCGCCACCGCAGGGCATTGACTCCGATGAATTTTTGCTTTGGCTATTCCAGGCAATATTATAGCTGCCGGTTGTTGTTTGCGCATGCAACTGAACA
>JANMIX010000598.1:0-1926 GCA_031376015.1 Acidimicrobiia bacterium
GCCATCCGCGACGACGAGTCCGTCACGCGGGTGCGGGCACGTTCGCCGCTCACCTGCCAGGCCGAACTGGGCGTGTGCCGGAAGTGCTACGGCCGTTCCCTGGCCACCGGCAAGACGATCGAGCTGGGCGAGGCGGTGGGCGTTATCGCCGCGCAGTCCATCGGCGAGCCGGGCACACAGCTGACCATGCGGACCTTCCACACCGGCGGCATCGCCGGGTCCGACATCGCCGGTGGTCTGCCGCGCGTCGTCGAGCTGTTCGAGGCCCGCACCCCCAAGGGCAAGGCCACCCTGGCCCGCACCTCGGGTGTGGTGCGCATCACCGAGGACGAGGGCAAGGGTCGCCAGGTGTCGATCATCAGCGACGACGGCGAGGAAGAGGTGCACCTGGTGCCCCTCATTCAACGCCCGGCGGTGGTCGACGGCCAGGAGATCCGGGCCGGCGACGCCATCATCGGTGACGAGAAGGCCCCCCGGGACCCCAAGGAACTCCTCGAGATCCGGGGCGTGCGCGAGACCCAGACGTACCTCGTCCAAGAGGTCCAGAAGGTGTACCGCGACCAGGGCGTATCCATCCACGACAAGCACATCGAGCTCATCGTGCGGCAGATGACCCGCCGGATCGCCGTGCAGGAGCCCGGCGACAGCGAGTTCCTGCCGGGCGAGCGTGTCGACGCCAAGGTCTTCGCCGACCGCAACCGCTCGCTGGTGGCCGAGGGCGTCACGCCCGCCGAGGGTCGTCCGGAGCTGATGGGTATCACCAAGGCCTCGCTGGCCACCGACTCGTGGCTGTCCGCCGCCTCCTTCCAGGAGACGACCCGGGTGCTCACCGAGGCAGCCATCGAGAGCCGCTCCGACAGCCTGGTCGGGCTCAAGGAGAACATCATCATCGGCAAGCTCATCCCGGCTGGCACCGGCACCATGGCCTACCGGGAGATCGAGACCGCCGCACCGGACTACCAGCCGATGGCCTTCTACACCTCGGCCGCCGACGAGGAGCAGGAGATCGCCGACTGGCTGGCGGGTCGGGCCGACTTCGGTGCCGCCGAGGGCAGCGTCAACTTGGCGTCGCTCGATGGCGGCGAGGTCCTTCCCGAACCCGGTGAGGATGCCGCCGGCTGAACCAGCCGACCAGAACGACCAGAGGCGCCGCCCCCCGTGGGGAGCGGCGCCTCTTTCGTTTTCTCGTTTCTCACTACCGCAGCGTGATCCTCAGGCGGCGTGGACGCGAGCAGAGATGTCGTTGCACTCGACGCACATCGACTCGGGGATGACCCCGATCCGGGTGAGCAGGGCGAAGGCCTTGCAGCCCACGCAGAGGCCGATACCGGCCTCGAGGCCGGCGCACACCATGAGCACGCCGATGAGGACCTGGGCTGCACCGACCTGGCCGAACACCAGGCTGAGCACGGTGGCCGACCCGGTGAAGGCGAGGCCGACGCCCTGCGCGAACCGCTTCGGTGTGCCCGGCACGTTGCGCGTGCCCAGTCGCGGTGCCGCCACCTTGGTGGCGAACTGACCGAGGGGGCTGAAACGGGGACCGGTGCTGACCCGGGCCAGGAACCCATAGGTGAGCGGTACCAGCAGCCACTGCCACCCGCTCAGGAAATACAGACCCCCCAACGCGCACACGCCGGCGGCCACGGAACGGGCGGCGTATTCGTTGACGGGGTCCGGGAACCGGAAAAATCCCTCCGCTGACATGGCCCCATTCAACACCGTGACGAGTCGATTGTTCCCAATCGTGACCGGCAAGCTCGACTTTCCGCCGGCGCCGGCTCGGGACTGGTTTGCGTCTGACTGCGCGCGACAGGGTCCGCTTGGATTCAGACCACAGTTGGGAGGCTGTGCGGGTCCTACAGGAAGGACCCTGAACCATGTCGAACCCGCGCCGACCGAAGCGGTTTCTCACAGCCGAGCAGAAGT
>JANMIX010000617.1:0-2074 GCA_031376015.1 Acidimicrobiia bacterium
CAGCACGTCCGCCCCGGCCCGCAGACCCATGCCGGTTTGCCCGGCCGGCCGGGACGTGCGACCCACCACCAGCAACAGGAGCCCGACGACCGCCAGTTGCAGGATCGACAGCGCGGCCGCCACCGGCAGATCCAGACGGTCGAGCACTGCCTCCTTGATGGCCACCTCGATGGTGGCGTACCGCACGCCGCCCAACAACACGATGACGCCGAAGGAGGTGAAGCAGAACAGAAAGGTGAGGACCCCGGCGGCCACGACCGCAGGCCGCAACAGCGGCCAGGTCACCTCCCGCCACGCCCGCACGCGGCTGGCGCCGAGCACCCGCGCCGCGTCCTCCAAGTGCGGGTCGAGGTGGCGCCAGAGCGCGCCGACCGTGCGGATCACCACCGCGGTGTTGAAGAACACGTGGGCGGCCACGATCGCGCCCACCCCACCGGAGACGCCAACCGCCAGGAAGGCGGAAGCGACCACCACGGTGGGCAGCGCGAAGGGGACCGTGACCAGCGCTCGCAGCAGCGCGGCACCCCGGAAGCGCACGCGGCTCAGGGCCCAGGCGCCGGGGATCCCCACGGCCAGGGTGGCCAGGGTCGACAGCGCCGCCTGCCAGATCGTGAACCACAGGATCCGCCGGGTGGAGGAGTCCCCCAGCACTTCGAGCATCGGGCCCAGGTCGAGGTGCCCGGCGGGACGCACGCCCAGATCGATGACCCGCAGAACCGGCCACACGAACAACGTGGCGAGGAAGCCCACCGGCACCGCCGCCAGCAAACCGACGCTGACCCTGGACCTCATCCCGACGGCCACCGGAGCGCCACCGCGCTCACCGCAACACCACCGCAGTCCAGGCCTTGATCCACGCGTCGCGGTTGGCAGCCGCCACGGCAGGATCGACCAGCAGCGGATGGGGCACAGTGGCTGCGAACTTGGTGAACACCGCGGGCAGGGGCGTCGCGTTGCGCACCGGGAAGACGAACATGTTGAGGGGCACGTCGGCCTGGGCCTCGGCCGACACGAGGAAGTCGACGACCAACTCGGCCGCCCGGCGGTGCGAGGTGCCGTGCAGGATCCCCACGGTCTCGATCTGGCGGAAGCACCCGTCGATGATGGTGCCCACGTCGGTGGTGTCCTTCGGCGTGCTGGCATAGACGACGTCGGCCGGCGGGCTGGTGGCGTAGGACACCACCAACGGGCGGTCACCAGTGCCGGTGCCACCCAGCGTGAAGGAATCGTTGTAGGCCTGCTCCCACCCGGCCACCACCTTCACCTTGTTGTCGACCAGGCGCTGCCAGTAGCCGAGGTAGCCATCAGGTCCGAAGCGGGCCACGGTGGCCAGGAGGAAAGCGAGGCCGGTGGAGGAGGTGGCCGGGTTCTCCACCACCAACTTGCCCTTGTAGGGCGCCGCCGCCAGATCCTCCAGCGTGGCCGGGGCGGCCGGCGCGCCGGCGTGGTCGAAGGCCCGCTTGTCGGTGTTCACGCACACGTCGCCGTAGTCGACCGAGGTCACGTGGTGACCGGCGGGATCCAGGTCGAAGGCGGCGTGCAACTTCGGCGCCTCGGGTGACTGGTAGGGCTCGAACAGGTCGGCCTGCAGCGCCCGGCCCAGCAGGGTGTTGTCCACCCCGAAGAGCACGTCGGCCTCGGGATGATCCTTGGTGAGGATGGCCTGGTTCAGCACCGCCCCGGCGTCGTCGCCCTTGACCATCTTGAGCGTGAGCCCGGTGCGGGTCTCGAAGGCGGTGATGACCTCCTTGGAGAGGGCGAAGCTGCCATGGGTCAACAGGGTGACGGTCTGGCCCCGCACGTCCACGGGAACGGTGCTCGAGGTGGAGGTCGTGCTCGACGTGGAGGTCGACGCGGACGTCGACGTGGAGTCCCCACAGGCGGCGAGCAACAGGCCCGCGGCAAGCACGACGACCAGGGGACGGGTTCGGTTCACAACACTCCTGTGGGTGGGGATTCGGGTAGGGGAACGACCGCCAGCAGCACGCCGGCCTCGATGGAGATGGTGGCGGGGCCGCCGGTGAACTCGTTGCTCACACCCCGCGTGGTGCCCGCCTCAAGGGAGCCGGCGTCG
>JANMIX010000746.1:0-15599 GCA_031376015.1 Acidimicrobiia bacterium
TCCCGGGGCTATAGCTCAGTCGGTTAGAGCGCATCCCTGATAAGGATGAGGTCGCTGGTTCGATTCCAGCTAGCCCCACCGTGAAGCGCGTGCGTCAGGTACTGATTGCCCTCGGTGTGGCTGGAGCTGTCGCCGCCGTGCTGCGTCTGCGCGGCAAGGGTGGGGTTCCACCGCAGGGGGGCGGCTGGCGGGAACTGTCCGACGCCGACCTTCAGTGAGGGTCGCCGTGCTGGGCTGCGGGGCCGTCGGCACCCGGGCGGCCCGCCAACTGGTGGAATCCCCGGACATCGACCGGGTCGTGCTCTTCGATCCCGACACGGCGAGGGTCGATGCGGTGCTCACCGGGCTGACCGACCAGCGCGCCGAGCGGGTAGCTGACGCCAGCGCCGCTCTCGATGCCGGGGTGACCGGGGTGGTGCTGGCCGGTCCCGTCGGGCTGCATGAATCAGCGGCGCGGGAGGCACTCGCGCGCGGGCTGCACGTCGTTTCCGCCTCCGACGCCGTCGGTGACGTCAAGGCTTTGCTGGACCTCGACTCGGTGGCATCGGCGGCCGGCCTCAGCGTGGTCGCGGGCGCCGCCTTCGCACCGGGCTTGTCCTGCCTGCTTGCCGTGCACGCGGCGGCCTCCTTCGACCAGGTCGACGAAGTGCATGTCGCCAAGGTGGGCACCGGTGGGCCCGCCTGCGCCCGCCAGCACCACGCCGCGCTGTCCGCAGACGCCCTTGACTACCGCGACGGCGAATGGCTCGACCGTCCCGGAGGGTCCGGTCGCGAGCTCTGCTGGTTTCCCGACCCGGTCGCCGCCGTCGACTGCTACCGGGCCGGGCTGCCCGATGCACTCGTGTTGGTGCCCGCCTTTCCCGGTGTGCAGAGGGTGACCGCCCGCGTCGGGGCCAGCCGCCGCGACCGGTTCACCGCCTGGTTGCCGATGCTGCGCCGGCCGCACTCCGAGGGAACCGTGGGTGCCATCCGGGTAGAGGTACGGGGTCTGCGCGCCGGACATCGGATCACCGAGGTCCTCGGGGCATTCGACCGTCCGGCATCCGCGGCGGGCGCAGTGGCCGCGGTGGCCATGGCCGACCTCTGTAGCGGCAGGGGGCGCCGGTCGGGTGCGGGTGGGATCGCCGAGATGCTCGAGGCCGGTCCGCTGTTGCGTGAACTCACGCGGCGAGGGGTCAAGAGCGCGGTGTTCGCCGGGGATTGACGACGCCGGTGTGTCGGCGGGCGCCGTTCAGCTTGCGACGATGCGGCTGCGCCAAGGACTGGCGGAGCTCACGGCAGTGGCGTACGCGGCCCGGCGGCGGGCGGCGCGGCCGCTCGACCCGGTGAGGTCGATGTCGGGGGCGTACTGGGCCTCGATGCCCGAGCGGAGCATCTCGAGCGCCTCGGTGCGGAGCTGGGAGATCCGGGATTCGGTGACGTCGAGCAGCTCGGCGAGTTCGACCGACGACTTGGCGTCGAGGAAGTAGCCCACGATCACGATCCGGTGCCGTTCGGGCAGCAACGACACGGCGTCACGGAGGTAGCCGAGCAGCTCGCGTGACTCGAGCGCTTCTGCGGGCTCCGGAGCGGTGCGGTCGGCGATGACATCGACCAGCGTGAGGTCCTCTTCGTCGGTGGGCACGAGATGCTCGAGCGCAAGGACCACCGAGCGGTAGACGCGGTCGCGGAGCCGGAAGAGGTCGTCGCAGGTGATGCCCATCGCCTGGGCGATCTCGCCGGCCTCGGCGGCGTGCCCGTCGGCAGCGAGGTCCCGCTCGATGTTCTCCAATTGGCGACCCATCGCCCGCACCGACCGCGGCGCCCAGTCGGCGGAACGCACGGCGTCGAGGATGGCGCCGCGGATGCGCCGTGCGGCATAGCGGTCGAAGGGAACGCCACGATCCTCGTCGTAGCGCTGCGCCGCCTCTACCAGTCCGAGGGAACCGGCGCGGGCCAGTTCGTTGCGATCGACGTGCCGGGGGAACCGCGTCGCCACTTGGACCACGACCTGCTGCACCAGCGGAAGATGCTCCTCGATCAGTTGAGTTCGGTACGCATCCACGATCTTCACCCCCGTGGGTGGTCAGTGGACCACCGATTCGAAGGTCATTCTCCACGATTCCGGACATTCGCAACAGGTCCGGTTGGTCCATTTCCCCTCGCCGAACGGGATGGTTTTCCTCTGGTCACTTCGACGGTTGACCCCGTCACCCATAGGGACTAGTCCGTGCGACGTCCGTTCAGGAGATCGAGAAACCGGGTGGTCAGGGTGCTGTCGCCCGCCAGGTCGAGGCTTTCGGTTCCCACCCGGCCGTAGAGGCCGAGCAGCACGTCGCTCCCGGAGCCTCGGAGCACCCCATCGGCCACGCCGTGCTCGCGAGTGACCTCGACCTGCTCGCCGTGCAGCCCCAACAACCACTCCCCGTCGCTGTCGGTCAGGTGAAGGTGGATCGACGCCTCCAGCGGGCCGACCCGCTTGGCATGGCGGGGGAGGAAGGTGGAGAGGTACTCGTCGATCCCATCACTGGCCACCTCCGCCTCGATGGCTTCGGCCGGGCCGTGGGCCGCCTCGGCGTCCCAGCGGTGCACCCGTACCTCATGCGCCTGGCGGCGCGGCCAGAACGCCGCCGGCAACGGACCGAGGAAGGTGTTGACGATCTCGGCGGGATCGAGGGCCCCTAGTCGACCGACCAGATCGGCGAGGCGGGCTTCGTACCAACCGGCGAGGTCGTCGCCTGGCTGGGGATCGTCGGGGTCCTCCCACGGGACCCGTCCGTGATCTGCGGGCATTGCCAGCATCCGCAGCGCCCAAAGGTGCACCACCCCGAGGTGCTCGGCCAGGTCCCCCACGGACCATCCCGGACAGCCGGCGACCGCGGGGGAAGTGCCTCGACGCACCGCCGCAGCGAACTTGGCGCCTTCGGTCTCGAGCAGTCGGAGGTGCGTTGCGGGATCCATCGGGGCATCATGGCGCGGATGGTGCCGTCGGTCCCCCGAATTCAGCCCGGTCAGGTGAGCCCGACTCGGCCCGTCCCCGAGGGCATTGCGGCACCGCCCTACGTCGCCAACGGGGGGATCCCGATCACCCGCCCTCTGCCACCGGTCACCGACCCCGATGCCCTGGCCCGGCTGCGACGCTCGTGCCAAGCAGCCCGCCGGGTGCTCGATGTGGTGGGCGCGCACGTGCGACCGGGGGTCACCACCGACGAACTCGACGCCATCGCGCACGACGCCTACCTGGCGGAAGGGGGATATCCCAGCCCGCTCGGGTACCGGGGGTTCCCCAAGTCGTTGTGCACCTCGGTCAACGAGGTCGTCGCCCACGGCATCCCCGACGACCGGCCCCTCGCCGACGGCGACATCGTCAACTGCGACATCACCATCTACCTCGACGGCATGCACGGCGACTGCTCGGCCACCTTCCTGGTGGGGCAGGTTGATCCCGAGGTCCAACGGTTGGTGGCGGTGACCCGCCAGGCGCTCGAGGTCGGTGTCGCCCAGGTGCGTCCGGGTGGACGCGTCCGTGACATCGGCCGCGCCATCGAACGCCTCGCCAAGCGGAGCGGCTTCGGAGTCGTGCGCGAATTGGTGGGTCATGGCATCGGTGAGGAATTCCACTCGACTCCCTATGTGCACCACTACGACGAGCCGAGGGACCGCACCAAGCTCGTTCCCGGCATGGTTTTCACCATCGAGCCGATGCTGACCCTGGGCTTGCCCGACATCGTCCAATGGGACGACGGCTGGACCGTGGTGACCTTCGACGGTTCACCCTCGGCCCAGTTCGAGCACACCGTGCGCGTGACCGAGGCCGGCGTGGAGATCCTCACCCAGGTGTGAACAGGCGCAGCACGTCGTCGTGCACGGCACCGTTGCTGGCCACGCCCGAGCCGCCGTCGATGCGTTCGTTGCCCGCGAGATCGGTGAACCTGCCGCCCGCTTCGGCCAGGATCACCGGCATGGCGGCCACGTCGTAGGCGGCGCACACGGGATCGACCATGGCCTCGACCCGTCCCGTGGCCACCAGGGCGTAGCCGTAGCCGTCGCCCCAGGTGCGCATGATCATCCCCGAGCGCCGCGCCGCCATGAGTGCGGCCTCGGGCCAGTAGTCGTAACCCGAGGTGGTCAGGTAGCTGCCGGGGCTCGAGGTCCGCGCCGAGACCCGGGCGGCCTCGCCGTTGCAGAAACACCCGAGGCCCCGACCGGCCCACACCGTCTCGCCCAGGGCCGGCAGCACGATGACGCCGATTGCGATCCCATAGGGGTCCTCAACCGCCAGCAATGTGCTGTAGAGCGGCACGCCGTGGGTGAAGGCCTTTGTGCCGTCGATCGGGTCGATGATCCAGCGCCGCCCCGACGACCCGTCGGTCGGTGCCTCTTCCTCGCCGAGCACTGCATCGTCGGGATGCCGCCGGGCCAGTTCGTCGCGCAGGAACCGCTCCACCGACCGGTCCGCTTCGGTCACCGGGGTGCCGTCGCCCTTGCGGTCCACCGTGAGATCTCGCGCACGGAACCATCGCAGGGTGCGCTCCCCGGCGGCGCGGGCCAGTTCTACGGCTTCCTCCAACAGTCCCGGGTCGGCGATGGGGAGGTCCACGGCACGGGAGAGTAGAACCTGTGCCCCATGGCAAAGATCCAGGGTTTGGTGGAGCCGGGTTTCGAAGGTGTGGGGGAGGCGTTCGCCCGCAACTTCGCCGAGCACGACGAGGTGGGTGCGGGTTTCTGCCTGCTCGTCGAGGGCCGCAAGGTGGTCGACCTGCGGGGCGGGGTGGCCGACCCCGCCACCGACAAGCCCTACGACTTCGACACGCTGCAACTCGTGTTCTCCACGACGAAGGGCTTCACCGCCATTGCCGCCAACCTTCTGGCCGACCGCGGCCTGCTCGACGTCGATGCACCGGTGGCCGAGTACTGGCCCGAGTTCGCGGCGGCGGGCAAGGAGGGTGTGCTGGTGCGCCACGTCCTGTGCCATCAGGCCGGGCTCCCGGTGATCGATGCCCGGCTGTCGCTGGGCGACGCCCTGGCATGGACGCCGGTGATCGAGGCCCTCGAGGCCCAGCAACCACTGTGGGCACCGGGTACGGCCCACGGCTACCACGCCCTCACTTACGGCTGGCTGGTCGGCGAGCTCATTCGGCGCATCGACGGTCGTGACCTCGGCACCTTCGTGGCCGATGAACTGGCCAAGCCGCTCGGTCTGGACCTGTGGATCGGCCTGCCCGAGGAACACGAGCACCGGGTGGCGCCCGTCATCGGCGGCCTGGTCCCCGAAGGAGCGATGGAGGATCCAGCAGTCCGCAAGCTCATCGAGGACTTCATCGGCCCCGACACGCTGCTGGGCCGGGCCCTGACCCTCAACGGCGCCTTCGACGACAACTTCAATCTTCCCGAGGTGCGTGCCGCGCAGATCGGTGCCGCCAACGGCATCACCGACGCCACTTCGTTGTCCCGGCTGTATGCGGGCACCATCGGGACGGTCGACGATGGCCCCGAGACGCCGCTGCTGAGCCAGTCGCAGATCGACGCCGCCCGGGTGCGACAGACCTCCGGGAACGATCGCATCCTGTTCGTCGAGACCGTCTTCGGCCTCGGATTCATGCTGTCGTCGCCGACCTCGGCTTTCGGTGGGATGGGCGGTTTCGGCCACTATGGAGCCGGTGGATCGGTCGGCTTCGCCGACCCCGAGCACGGGATCGCATTCGGATACGTGATGAACAAGATGCAACAGAGCCTGGCCGGCGACCTCAGGACGCGTGGCCTCATCACCGCGACGTACGCCGCCATCGGCGCGCCTCCCACCTTCGCATGAGGTTCGCGAACAGCCTGGGCCGGCGCGGCGTGGTCGTGCTGGCCGCGTGGACCGCGCTGGTGGCGGTGGCAGGCGTCGCCGCTGCGGCCACCTACGACGATGGAACCCAGCGGACCTCGGCGAACGGCGGGACCTCGAGCGCCGGGGGCCGAGGTGCCACCACCACCGTCCCAGGCACAGTGGCCGGCGGGCCCGGCGCCAAGAGAACCGTCACCACCAAGCCGGCGAGCGGCGGCAGCACGACCACCACCGCCGCTGCCGGTGGTGCCGGAGGGGTCAGTACCACCACGGCGCCGGCCGGCGCCGGCGGTGGGGACGCCACCACGGCGGAGCGACCGTTCCCCCTCCCCGGGACCTACCACCAGACGGTCACCGGCACCGCCACTTTCAACGGCAAGCCCCAGGACGTGCCCAAGGACGCCAGCTTCACAATCGAGCAGTTGACGGCCACCGACTGGCGTCAATCGGCGAGCGGCGGCGGCGCTACCACCACCTACGACCTGCGAACGCTTGCCAACGAGATCCAGCTGGTGAAGCTCGTACTCTCCGGCGGCATCAACAAGACCTTCGACCCGGCCACACCGGTGCGGTACTCGCCGCTCCCCCCGGCCACCGGCACCAGCTGGAATTGGCGGATCACATCGACCGACAACAAGACCACGATCGACCAGACCGGCACGATCGAAGGGACCGAGGCAGTCGTGGTGGCGGGCACCACGGTGAACTGTGTGCGGGTGCGGGCCAAGATCACGCTCTCGGGAGATCTCACCGGCACCCAGGACGTCACGGTGTGGGTCCGCCCCTCCGACAAGCTGGGAGTGAAGACCCATGCGGTGGTGAACGTGCGCTACGGCGTGTTCACCATTGCGTCGGACACCACGAGTGAGTTGGTCAGCCTTTCACCGGCGTGAGACCGTGGTCGGCCATGCCCGGACCGGACCCCGCCACCGAAGCAGCTCGGCGGCGCACCTTCGCCATCATCAGCCATCCTGACGCGGGCAAGACGACGCTCACCGAGAAGTTCCTGCTCTACGGCGGGGCGCTACAGGAAGCGGGCGCCGTCAAGGCTCGCGGCGAGCGCCGCCGCGCCACTTCCGACTGGATGGAGTTGGAGCAGAAGCGCGGCATCTCCATCACCTCCACGGTGCTGCAGTTCCCCTACCGCGACCACGTGCTGAACCTTCTCGACACCCCCGGCCACCGCGATTTCAGCGAGGATACGTACCGGGTGCTGGCGGCGGCCGACGCCGCCATCATGGTGCTCGACGCGGCCAAGGGCATCCAGCCCCAGACCCTCAAGCTGTTCGAGGTGTGCCGCGACCGGGGCGTCCCCCTGGTGACCTTCGTGAACAAGTTCGACCGTCCTGGTCGGGCGCCGTTGGAACTGCTCGATGACATCGAGTCGCAAC
This sequence comes from Acidimicrobiia bacterium, assembly GCA_031376015.1. Classification (GTDB taxonomy): domain Bacteria; phylum Actinomycetota; class Acidimicrobiia; order Acidimicrobiales; family JACDCH01; genus JANMIX01. The sequence continues at coordinate 7,201 of JANMIX010000746.1, forward strand.
TGGGAATGGTGGCCACCCCGGTGACCTGGCCGGTGGGGATCCCCGGCGATTTCCGGGGCGTCATCGACCGGCCCGGGACGCGGTTCATCCGCTTCACGCGCACGGCGCGTGGCGCCACCGAAGCGGCCGAGGAGATCATGTCGCTCGAGGAGGCGGCGCAGGCCGAACCGGGCCCGTGGGCGGCGGCGACCGACGAACTGTCGCTGCTCGAGGCGGTGGGATCCGCGCACGACGAAGGCGCGTTCCTGGCCGGCTTGAGCACACCGGTCTTCTTCGGCTCCGCGCTTACCAATTTCGGGGTTCGGCTGCTGCTCGACGCCATGGTCGACCTGTCGCCCGCCCCCGGCCCTCGCCCCGACCTGAACGGGAAGCCTCGGCCGCTCGACGCCCCTTTCAGCGCCTTGGTGTTCAAGGTGCAGGCCAACATGGATCCCTCCCACCGGGATCGCATCGCCTTCGTGCGAGTCGTGAGCGGGCGATTCGACAGGGGGATGGTGGTCACCCATGGACCGACGGGCCGGCCCTTTGCCACCAAGTACGCCCACACCGTGTTCGGTCAGGAGCGTGAGACCGTCGAAGAGGCCTATCCCGGCGACGTCGTCGGTCTGGTAAACGCCACCGACGTGCGGGTGGGCGACGCCTTGTGGGTGGACGAGCCAATCACCTTCCCCCCGATCCCCAGCTTCGCCCCGGAGCACTTCATCGTCGCTCGGGCCAAGGACAGCGGCAGGTTCAAGCAGTTCCGCAAGGGCATCGCCCAGCTCGACGAAGAAGGGGTCGTGCAAGTGCTGCGGGACCCCGATATCGGCGACCAGGCGCCGGTGCTGGCAGCCGTGGGGCCGATGCAGTTCGAGGTGGCGGTGCACCGCCTCGAGCACGAGTTCGGCGCCCCCGTGGAGGTGAGCTCCACCAGCTACAAGGTGGCACGTCTCACCGATGAGGAATCGGCCCAGAAGTTGCGGGCCATGTCGGGTGTGCGGGTGCTCGGCCGCTCGGATGGATCGCTGCTGGCGTTGTTCGAGAGCCCCTACTGGCTGCAGCGGATCGAAGTCGAGCAACCCGAACTCCGCCTCGATCGACTGTTGGCGGAAGGCGTGTCCTGAGCGACGTGGCTGACTAGATGTGTCAACGCCTGACAGGCCATCGGGAAATCACCCAAAGGGAGGATCCAAGCCCGACCAACTCGGCCGACAGTTGATGGGATGGAGAACCTCCGATGACGGTGCTGGCCGTAGGCGCATTGTGGACCGTGGGTAGCGTTCCCGTGGCCCTGTTGATCGGTCGCTGTATGCGGACCTCACAACCGGTGATGGTGGGGATCGAAGATGGCCGTTCGCTTTACCTCGATCAAGCGGGCCAACTGGTGCTCGAAGGCGACGCTGCCTGAAGACCGTTTTCATGAGGGTGCTCGTATCCGTGAGAGCGGGTATGTAAGGCTTGTAGCACCGGTGTGAGCGAAGGTCGGTCGCAGCACCGCCACCCGAGGAGGGTGTCATGACCGAGATCATCGTCGTCGTTGGAGCGATCTGGCTGGGCGTGAGTGTCCTCGCTTCCGCATTGTTCTCCGCGTGTGCAGTGGCCCAACGTCGCCGCGAAGCCGATTTCCTGGTCTCGTCGGGCTCACGGCTATTGCAGCCAGACGACTTGCACCGAGTCGCTCGCTGACGCCTCTTTGTGCGTTCAGATTGAGACCGGCGGTGTGGAATGGCCCCGTCGCCTGAAGCTCAGGCCGTCGGTCCCGCCTCCGAGGCCACCCGGTAGACGTCGAGGAGGTCGGCACCGCAGCCTTTGCACTTGTCCTCGCCGGCGGCCGTGATGGCGTCACACTCGCGGCAGAAGATCATCCGGCCGTGGTTCGAGATCATCTCCCAGATGGCGGAGAAGTGGCTGTACTGCCAGCGCTGCCCGTACAGGTCTCGCACGGCGGCGCGATGTTCGGGGGTGGCGGCGAAGGCCTTCGCATCGGCCGTCGTACGCCAGAAGGCGAGCAAGGTGATGCTGGGGCCGTCGGGGAAGCTGTAACGGCGGATGAACCCAGGCGCCGTCTCGAGCAGTTCCATCAGCGGCACCGCGGCCGCCCAGAACCCGCCAGCGCCGGCTTCGTCGGCGAACGTGGCTTGCAACATCAGCACCGCACCGGCCGACTCTGGACCGAGATGACCCTCGGGACCCTGCTGGGTGGCCAAGATCGTGGGCGTGATGGAGATCTGCGGTATGGCGAGCATGGCGGTGATCGCCTCGGCGGGCGGTGGTGCGGTCTGCAACTCGGTCATGGTGTCCCTCACCTCAGGTTGTTAACCCGAGTGGTACTCGGATGGATACAGTGAGACTAGGATGAATAGGTGAAGCCTGTCAAGAAGCGCAGCTACAACTCCGCGATGCGTCAGGAGCAGGCGGCTCGGACCAGGGCGATGATCCTCGACGCCGCCGCCGAGCTCTTCTCGGCTGGTGGGTTCGGCGGCACCACCATCCGAGCGATCGCCGACAGGGCCGGGGTTGCTCCCGACACCGTCTACGCCTCGTTCGGCTCGAAGGTGCGGGTGCTCACCGCGCTGATCGACTCGAGATTGGCGCCGCCAGGGGTGACCAACGTGACCGACCGGCCCGAAGCCCAGGCGGTTCGCGACGCGGTCGACCAGCGGGAGCAACTCCGGCTGTTCGCGCGCGACATGGCCGCGCTGTCGACACGGGTGCGTCCCATGTACGAGGTCCTCCGTACCGCGGCCGCCGCCGAACCCGAGGTTCGAACGGTGTTCGCGGAGATGGAGAAGCACCGGCTGGTCAACATGACGCGAATGGCCGGATGGCTTGGGGCCCGCGGTCCTCTGCGGGTCGAGCCCGAGCGGGCCGCCCACATGATCTGGGTCGTGGCCAGCCCCGACGTGGGCCGCATGCTCTGTGATGTACTGGGCTGGACCGAGGACGAGCACGCCGGCTGGCTTGAGGAGACACTGGCCGCGACCTTGCTCCCGCAGGTGCCGACGCCGCCACAACGCTGAACCGCAACGGGCGCTCGGCGCGACTGCGTCACGTCATGAGCGCCGCGTCGGCTCGGGTCCGGCTCAACTCTCGACGGTCGGGTCGCCGTGCGGGTGCGACCTTGCTTCGCACGAAAGGAAGTACATCAGCGCCTTCGAGACTGGGCCTGACATACTGCCTTTTTACGGCCGCTTTACGTGGTCCGAACCGGAGGGAACGACGAGATGCGAAATCGAATCGGAATGCTGTTCATCGTGGGGCTGCTGGGCGCCAGCCTCGGCTGCAGCAGTGACGACAACAACGCGTCGACAACGACGACGGCCGCCCCGACAACGTCCACAACCGTGGCTGTGGCTTCCGGTGCGGTCGGCGTGGTGGTGAAGGAGTTCGCCATCGGGTTGACGCCGGCTGTGGCGAAAGCGGGCGAGGTCGAGTTCTCCATCAAGAATGAGGGGAAGCTCGAGCACGAGTTCGTGATCTTCAAGACCCAATTGGCGCCCGACAAGCTTCCGACGAAGGCGCCGACTTCTACCGCCGCCAGCAGTTCGGGCGCGCAGGCTGCGGTCGGCGATGTCGACGAAGACGGTGCCGGCGTGGAGCACATCACCGAGCAGGAGGGGGTCGAGCCGGCGAAGTCGGTCACATTCAAGGCGACGCTCCCCGCTGGCAACTACGTGGTGATCTGCAATCTGCCCGGTCATTACGCGGCTGGTATGCACGCCACCCTCACCGTGGTGTGATCCAAGACCCGGCCGTAGGCACCCGGGCCGAATCGATCCGGCTGAGTGACCTTGCCGCTACCATCGCCCCGCCGACCGCCGCCGGCGCTACGGGGCGAAACTGGGTCTTCGTGAGCGCGGTCGAACGCGAGAGCCGCACAGCCAGCATCGTCGGTCGTCGTCGTAAGCGACCCGCGGCTATGCCATGCGGCGCGTACAGAACGTCAGCCGCTGCGAGCGGCAGGTAGGTGCGTCAAGGGGAGCGGTCAGACCGGCGGGGCGACACGTCGAGCGGTCCGTGGGTGCGATCCGTCCCGGGTTCGCGAACACGCCCGACCGGCCCGCGAGGCTTCCTCGCCTACTGGACCCTTCCGGCGAAGATCCCGACGCATCCCACGACCTGCACGGAGGAGTCTGACAAGCGGTCCGACAACGCGGATCGCAGCCCATCGAGGGTGTCGTCGGCGTTCGAGAAGATCCCGTGGGAGTTGTTGCGGTCCATCACCTTACGGGCGAGCCAGTTGCGGTCCACGCCGCCATGCAGCAGCGTGGCGCCGAACACCCACGCGCCAGGGTTTGCCAGTGCGATCAGATGGTCGAGGGCCACCGCCTTGGAGCCGAGGTCGACGGGAAGGCAGTGCAGCACGTAGTTGAGCCCCACGGAGTCGAACCGGTCCCCGTCGTAGTCGATTGGCTCGAGGACGTTCGCTTCGATGAGCTCCGGATCGAAACGGGCGACCCGCTTGCTCGCCACGTCGAGGCAGCTGGTGCTGACATCCATCAGCGCGAGGCGAGGCCGTTCTGGGGACGACGGGAACTGGCAATGGTCGAGGAAGTAACCGGTGCCGACACCGACATCGAGATGGTTCGCAGAAACATGGCGGTTGTAGTGATCGACGATCCGACCCGCAGGACAGCGCCACGCGACCCGCGAGAAGTAGCCCAGGATGGCGAGGTCGTACACGGCCAGTGACCGCCGCGTGTAGAAGGCATGACCTGCGGCTACTTCCTCAGGCGTGGGTTTCATCGTGACCTCTGATCCAAACAACAACAACGGAAGCTCGCTATCAGAGCCCGGCGGCGGCCAGCAGCCCGTTGGCGATGTTCCTCGGCGAGGCCTTGGTCGACGAGTCGCTTCAACGTGCCGTAGAGAGTGGCTGGCCCCATCCGCCGATCCCGTCGGAGGAGTCCTCGGCCGCTTGCATGATCGCGTAGCCGTACTGCTCTCCATCGGTAAGGGCGAGGAGCACATGCTGCGCCTGCGGCAACGGGAGGAACGAGCACGAGTCGGGCCGTGCCATGGCGCATTTGTATCATATTCAGATACAGCCTTAAGCGATAGAGCCGGGCAGTCGATCGATCACCGCGCGTCACCATCCGATGCCAGCTCAGTCCGGCCTCGGCCGCACTCAACCGACAACTAGGGCGTCCTGTCGCTGGGCGCGGAGCCTTCGCGAGATGAGAGGATCATCGTGCGATGTCCGCACCTTTGGCGGCAGCCAGGAGCGTTCCGGGATGAGCGAAGCCCAACAGGATCTGTACGGCCGGCTCGGCGTCAGCCGGAACGCCACCGCCGCAGAAATCCACCGGGGGTATCGAGATCGGGCGCGGAGGGCTCACCCAGATGTGGCCACGCCAACAACGGTTGATGAAATGGCGTTGATCAACGAGGCGTGGTCCGTTCTTGGCGATCCGGAGCGACGGGCCGCCTACGACAGAGCCACTGGGCAACCGTCCAACTTCGTCTTCGTTTCAGCCCCTGAGGACGACGAAACGCCCCAGTCCCCAGCAGACCGCTTGGTCGATGCAAGAGTGCTCAACAGGTCGACCCAGCGCCTTCTCCGGACGGCCCTGCTCGTGATGATGTTGCTGGTGGTAGGGATCATGGCCGCCATCTTCCTCATCGGCTTCGGGCGCGTCGGGGCCTGACACGTCTCGACGAGAGCCAAGCGCGCAGAGCGGTAGAAAATTACTCGCCATCTGTCCGCCGTTCGCCGAGCCCGCCATCGCCGTCCCGCTACCATCGGCCTGGTGGACGCCTCATAGAGGTTTCCCCGGGTTCCCGACAAGCCCCGGGGACGCGGGGACGTAGCTCAGTTGGCTAGAGCACCTGCTTTGCAAGCAGGGGGTCGTGGGTTCGAGTCCCATCGTCTCCACTAGACAGTGCCGTCGGGGCTCGGCCGCCTCTCGAGGCCGCACGCTGTGAACCTGCGGAGTGCGTGCGCACCGCTGCAGCCGCGGGCACGCGGACGGGTCATCGCCGGTACACCAGGCTGATGGCAGTGGTGAGTGCCTGACGAGCGTCCGTGAGGAGTGGGTGCTCGCCGCCCATGGCCTCCGCCTCGACCACGTGGCGCTCGAGCCGAGCTTCGTGTTCATGAAGGTGGGCCGCCGTGTAGGCGCGGTGGCGGTCGTGAAGGTCGAGGAGCCGTGCTTGCAGCTCCACGTCGACAGCGCCTGCTTCGACTGCGATCGCCGCAAGATGCTCCAGGGACTCCGGCTCATCGGGAAGACCTGGGTCATCCGGCAGTAGCCGCAACCAGCCGGCGATCTGCAGCGCGCAGAATGCGTGGGCTGTCAGGACTGTGCTCGTGAAACATCCGTAGAGCCAGGTGGCCTTGATGTCCTCGAAGAGCCACTGCGGCGCCTGACCGCTGAAGCCGATCATGCCCTCGTTGGGTAGCAACTCGGTGAGCTCGACGAGCCGCGCCGTGCGCCCCTCGTGGTCGCTCTCGTCAACATCAGTGATGAGCCGGGAAGCCTCGTTCTGGTCCATGGTCACCTCACAACCGGTGATATCCCGGCACATCATCGTGTGCCGAGTCCAGGTACACCTTCGCCTCGGGCGGCTGGCCGAAGCGCCCGTGACTCCAGCGAACCTCGACGTGACCGCGGACGATGTGTTCCTCCGAGGAGTGGCGTGCCTCGCACGTGGCTGCCCACCCGACCCGGGGCTGCCCACCGAGTTGCGGTTCGATCTCGAAGCGACGGAGTCGGAAGTTCTGACGCCAGTCCCACGGTGTGTCGATTCGCAGTCTCATGGATCCTTGGGGACTCGCGCCGAGGATGAAGTAGGGCGCGGAGCCGATGCGAAGCAGCCTCCAGAGCACCGGTTCGGCGTTGCGCGAGGTGACTCGGGCGTTCCACGCCTCCGCTGTCGCCTCGCTGACGGTGCGGCACAACCTGGCGTAGACATCGGCAGCGCCGGGTGGCCATCCCGCCCGAAGCGCCAGCACGAGGCGCCGTCGCTCTGCCTTCGAAAGACCCGTGGCGCGATCTGGAAGCGGAGGTCCATCGACGACGGGGACGCATGCTTCGTAGAGTTCCTGATACTCGACTGGCGCCACTCGGTGGTACCAGTCTCGGACGTCATCGACGGGTGCTTGCGTCAGCAGGCCTTCTACTAGCCGCGCGGGACTTGGGTTGTGAAGGATCTGCGAGAGGTACTTGCAGCTGACGAGATAGACGTGGTCAACGCGGAGGTCGGAAGGCACGACCTCGTCGCCAGGAGGCCGGCGTCCTCCCGTCCACTCGATGATCCGGGGGCGCCGTTCGTTGAGAGCGTCCGGTGCGGCCAGGAATGCTTGGCCGTTGAGGAAGCCCGCCGTGAACTCGGTGTCGTAAGCGCTGGAGTTCCACAGCGCTGTCAGTTGATCCCAGTTCGCCACCGTGAGGTTCGACATCTCAGGCGGACGCCTGGCGATCACCGAAGAGAGATCGTCATCCCCGACCATCCCGAGTCCAGTCGCGATCTCGGTGACGAAGGTTCGCTCGGACGGCATGTCACCGGTCGGGGTGGCCGCGCTGAGCGTAATCCCGGAGCCGCTCCTGGTCGCGTGTGTTGAGCAACTCGACGAGATCGAAGACCGGGCGGCCCGGGCCCGTGAGGACCTTCAGGGCGGCGTAGCCAGCGCTGCCGCGTGCTGGTGCGTCTGTCGTCAGGAGAACGAGCGGAAGATCTCCACGACCCTCGTGCAGCACAGCCGCTTTGCCGAGCGCCTTCCACAACGTGTCCGTTCGCCGAAGACCGGCGCGGCTAGATGTGAAGGCTCCGGAAACATCGAACGCCCACTCGTTCTCGGCTTGATCGATGGCGAGGAAGTTCAGTTCGATCCCGAGGCCAGGAATCTTCACGTCAGACCGGATATCGACGAAGCCGCAGCTCTCGAGAAGGATGCCCGCCAGGTCTTTCGCCTGCCGGCCCTCGCGCACGGCACGTGCCTGGAAGTCCTCGCTCTCATCGGCGGACGAGATCGCGGGGAGCTGGACACGGAAGGGCGCAGTCGCGAGTGACTCTTGGCGGCGGAGTCGCGCCGTCTCCTCTGCGATGCGCTCATTCGCGCGGTCGACGTATGGCTTGTCGGTATCGAATCCGATGTAGTGCCGTTCGGTTCGCAACGCGGCGACGGCCGTTGTGCCTGAGCCCATGAATGGATCCAGAACTACATCGCCCTCGTACGTGTACAGCTCGATCAGACGCTTCGGAAGTTCGACCGGGAATGGGGCGGGATGACCAACGCGCGTCGCGCTCTCGGGCGGGATCTCCCACAAGTCGGTGGTCGCCTCCAGGAACTCGTCTCGGGAGATGGTCGCGGTGGACGGCAGCTCGAGGTCGAGGCGGTCCTCGGGCTTCAGCGCTCGGTCGAAGCGGCCCTTGCTGGCGATGACGATGCGCTCGGTGACGTCTCGCAATACCGGGTT
>JANMIX010000768.1:0-2632 GCA_031376015.1 Acidimicrobiia bacterium
CTGCTCGACGTGCTCGGTCTCGATGTCCCCGAGACGGTCGACGGGGTGGCCCAGCAAGCTCTCGACGGTTCCAGCCTGCGTTCCACCTTCGCCGACGCGGCCGCCGAGGATCCGCGCACGACCCAGTACTTCGAGATCATCGGGTCACGGGCCATCATCCACGACAACTGGAAGGCGACGACCGATCACGTGGGCCAGCAACTCAGCGTGGAGCGCGAGTTGATCGAGGGCTCCCACGATTTCGACACCGATCACTGGGCGCTGTTCGACCTGTCCACCGACTTCTCCGAGAGCACCGATGTGGGCGAGGCGAACCCCGACCGGCTGCGCTCCCTGATCGAGTTGTGGTGGAGCGAGGCCGGCCGCAACGACGTGCTCCCCCTCGACGACAGCTTCATCGGGCGAGCCTCGGCCCTGGAGCCTTCGCCGTTCCCGCCCCGATTCCTCACCTCGTTCTTCCCCGGTGGCGGGCAGGTGGCGGAGGATCTCCTGCCGCCCATGGGCGCCGGGTTCCGGCTGCACGCCACCCTCCGGGTTCCAGAAGGCACCGCCTCGGGCATCCTCTGCGCGCTGGGCGACTGGAACAACGGGTGGGCCCTGTACCTGCTGCACGGGTGCCCGGTGCTCACCTTCAACCTCTTCGGTGCGCCGCAGCGGTTCGTGGGTGCCGAGCCGGTGCCTGCGGGCGTCCACGTGGTGACAGTTCACTACGAGCCCCACGGTGACCCTGCCGGACGGGTGCGGATCTCGGTCGATGGAGACGTCAGCGCCGAAGGCATTCTGGAGGGCCACCTGCCGTTCCGCTGGCAGATCGGCGGCACCGGCCTGTTGCTCTGCCACGATCGTGGCCTGCCGGTGTGTGACGACTACAAGGTGCCCTTCGCCTTCGAGGGCGAACTCCACAAGGTGACGATGGAGATCCCGTGGCTGGCACCCCCCGACGCGGCAGCGCTCGTGGCCCGGGCGCTGCGGCACGAGTGAACGGCCGCTTCGACCCGGTCGCCTCCTTCGCCGAAGGGGCGCTTCGTCGGGCACGCCACGTACGCTCGGACGGTGCCATCCGCCGTCGTGCTGCTGTCCGGAGGCCTCGACTCGGCCACCGTCGCGGCGGTGGCCCGGCGTGAGGGCTACGACGTGTTCGCCCTGAGCTTCCGCTACGGCCAGCGTCACGCGGTCGAACTGGACGCAGCCGCCGGGGTCGCGGCCGCTGTCGGCGCGGTCGAGCACCGGGTGGTCGACATCGACCTGGCCGCCTTCGGTGGCTCCGCCCTCACCGACGTCTCGATCGCCGTGCCCAAGGGCCGCGACGGCGCGGCCATGGGCTCCGACATCCCGGTGACCTACGTGCCCGCGCGCAACACGATCTTCCTGTCCTTCGCGCTGGCCTGGGCCGAGGTCCTGGGCTCGGCCGACATCTTCCTTGGCGTCAATGCCCTCGACTACAGCGGCTACCCCGACTGCCGGCCCGAGTACATCGCGGCCTTCCAGACCATGGCGCGCCTGGCCACCAAGGCCGGGGTGGAAGGCCGGGCTCTGCAGATCCACACCCCGTTGCTGCACTGCACCAAGGCCGACATCGTGCGCCTCGGCACCGAGTTGGGTGTGGACTACGAGCCGACCGTGTCGTGCTACGACCCCGACGCCGAGGGTCGGGCCTGCGGGGATTGCGACGCCTGCCAGTTGCGCCGGCGCGGCTTCACCGACGCCGGGGTCGCCGACCCCACTCGGTACCGCTGATGGGCTACGTCGTGAAGGAGGCGTTCCTGACCCTCCAGGGTGAAGGGGCCCACGCCGGGCGCACCGCGGTGTTCTGCCGGTTCTCGCGTTGCAACCTGTGGAGCGGCCACGAACGCGACCGGGCCACCGCCATCTGCCGGTTCTGCGACACCGACTTCGTCGGCACCGACGGCGAGGGCGGTGGCCGGTTCGCCACGCCGGACGCGCTGGCCCGCCACCTGCGGGCCTTGTGGCCCGCCGCCGGTGAGGCCTACGTCGTGTGCACGGGAGGTGAGCCCCTTCTGCAACTCGACGAGGCACTGATCGATGCCCTCCACGGCGCGGAGTTCCGCGTTGCCATCGAGACCAACGGCACGTTGCCGGTGCCGCCGGGGGTCGACTGGGTGTGCGTCAGCCCCAAGGCGGGCGCGCCGCTGGTGGTGGAGGCGGGCGACGAGTTGAAGTTGGTGTACCCGCAGGAGGGTGCCGAGCCCGAGCGGTTCGAGCACCTGGCCTTCGGGCGGTTCTCCCTGCAACCCATGGACGGTCCCGACCGGGCGGCCAACACCGCGGCCGCCGTCGAGTACTGCCTGGCCCACCCCCGCTGGCAACTCAGCCTGCAGACCCACAAGGTCCTCGGGATCCCGTGAACGCGGGCGCTCGATGACCGAGATCTTCAAGGCGTTCCGGCTGGAGGCGGCCCATCGCCTGCCGAATGTGCCCGAGGGCCACAAGTGTGCGCGCCTGCACGGCCATTCCTTCGAGGTGGAGGTGCACTTGGCCGGTGAGGTGGGCGCGGAGAGTGGCTGGGTGTGCGACTTCGCCGATCTGGCCGCCGCGTGGGTGCCCATCCACGAGGTGCTCGACCACCGCTATCTCAACGAGGTGCCGGGCCTCGAGAACCCGACCAGCGAGG
>JANMIX010000077.1:0-2534 GCA_031376015.1 Acidimicrobiia bacterium
CCACGTGTGGAGCGGGAACAGCGGGACCTTCACGGCGAAGGCGATCGCAAAGGCCAGGAAGATCCATCGCAAGGCCGACCAGTCGAACGGGTTGGCACTGGTGGAGGTGTCGTGCACGTGCTGCGACTCGGCGATGTCGACGAGGTCGAAGGTGATGGCTGGGTGCTTCAGCGCGTCGATCTTGGCCAGCTGCGCATCGACGGTGGCCTGCGCGGCGGCGGTGAGCGGGGTGCCAGACGTGGCGGCGGTCTGCTGGGTGGCCACGACCTTGGCCTGCAGGCTGGCGGCCTCGGAGGCGTGGTCAGCCGCCATGCCATCGCGGTTCAAGAAGGCGAGGCTCACGATGCCCACCAGCATCAGGGCGGAGCCCAGCATGGTGAAGATGAAGAACTTGAGCGCCGCGTAGACGCGCTCGGCGTAGCCCCAGCCACCGATGAGGAAGTACATCGGCACGAGGACGATCTCGAACATCACGAAGAACAGGAACAGGTCGAGCGCGCAGAACACGCCGATGCACCCGCCCTGCAGGATGAGCAACCAGGCGTAGTAGGGCTTGGGGTCGTGGTGTGGCGTGACGGCGATGATGGCCAGCGGGAACAGCAAGCCCGACAGCACCACGAGGAACAGCGAGATGCCGTCGATCCCGACGTGCCACGAGATGCCGAAGTCGGACACCCAGGCCCGCTTGACCTCGAACTGGAAGCCGGCATCGGCCCGGTCGAAGCTCGACAAGAGCCAGATCGTGACGGCGCCGGTGCCGACGGAGAACAGCAGGGCGACCAGCCGGTGCAGCTCGATCCGGCCCTTGGGCACGATGCTCACGACGGCGGCACCCACGAACGGCAGCGCGATGGCGAGGGTGAGAGTCGACGAGCCGACCATCAGATGCCCGACCGGGTGAGGAAGAAGACGAGAAGCCCCACGGCGCCCAGCGCCACGCCCAAGGCGTAGCTGCGGACGAAGCCGGTCTGCACCACGCGCAGGCCCTTGCCGCTGCCCCGCACTGCGCCGGCCACGCCGTTGACGGCTCCGTCCACCACCGTGTGGTCGAAGGCGGCGACCCCCTCGAAGCCCTGGCGACCAGGACCACCCATGAAGGCGGAGATGGTGCGGTCGTAGTGCCAGCCGTCGGCGAGCAACGCCGGCTCCACGGGCCGTGTGCGCTGCTGGAGGTAGATCCGGGCGGCGAGGTAGATGCCCGCCAGACCAGCCGCGGTGGCGATGAGCGCGAGGCCCACCTTGGTGGCGGTGGCGACCTGGATCACCCGCTCGTTGGCACCGAGCACCGGCTCCAGCCAGTGCTCGAGGAAGTGCCACCTGCCGATGAACGGCAGGTTGAGCCCGCCGCCCACGGCAGCCAGGCCGGCCAGCACCACCAGCGGCAGCGTCATCAACCAGGGCGACTCGTGGGGCTCGGCCACGGGGTGCCCGTCGTCTGCGGTCTCCCGCCACCGCTCGTCGCCCCAGAACACCATGAAGACCTGGCGGCTCATGTAGAACGCGGTGAGCAGCGCGGTGACGAGGCCGACCGCCCACAGGGCGGGGCTCTTGTCGTAGGCGAACAGCAGGATCTCGTCCTTCGACCAGAAGCCGGCGAAGGGCGGCACGCCGGCGATGGCCAACCACCCCACGATGAAGGTGGCCGCGGTGATGGGCATGAGCTTGCGCAGGCCGCCCATGCGCCGCATGTCCTGCTCGTCGTGCATGCCGTGGATCACCGAGCCCGAGCCGAGGAACATGAGCGCCTTGAAGAAGGCGTGCGTGACCATGTGGAAGATGGCCGCCACGTAGGCGCCGGAGCCCACGGCGAGGAACATGTAGCCGAGCTGGCTCACCGTGGAGTAGGCGAGCACCTTCTTGATGTCGGTCTGGGCCACTGCGATCGTGGCGGCGAACAGCGCCGTGATCACCCCCACCCAGGCGATGACGCCCGGCGCCCACGCATAGCTCTGGGTCAGGATGGGGCTCACCCGGGTCATCAGGTACACACCGGAGGTGACCATGGTGGCGGCGTGGATGAGCGCCGACACCGGTGTGGGGCCGGCCATCGCGTCGGGCAGCCAGACGAACAGCGGCAGCTGCGCCGACTTGCCGCAGGCGCCCACGAAGAGCAGCAGGGCGATGGCCGTGGCCGTGACCGGCGCGATGTGCGGCGCCCGGGCCAGCACCACCGAGTAGTCGAGGGAGCCCACCGTGGCGAAGGTGAGGAACATCGCCGTCATGAAGCCCCAGTCGCCGATCCGGTTGGTGATGAAGGCCTTCTTGCCGGCGGAGGCGTTGGCGTCCTTCGAGAACCAGAAGGAGATGAGGAAGTACGAGCAGGCCCCCACGCCTTCCCAGCCGAGGAAGGTGACGAGCAGGTTGCTGCCCAGCACCAGCATGAGCATCGAGAACACGAAGAGGTTCATGTACACGAAGAACTTGGAGAACTTCGGATCGCCGTGCATGTACGCGATCGAGTAGAGGTGGATGAGAGTGCCGATGCTGGTGACGAACAGTGCCATCGTGATCGACAGCGGATCGGCCAGGAACCC
>JANMIX010000808.1:0-1922 GCA_031376015.1 Acidimicrobiia bacterium
GATCTGGCGGCGACGCAGGCCTGCCCGTTCCCCCACCGACAGGCTCGTCAGTTCACGCCCGTCGATCCGCACCCGCCCGCCGTCGGGGCGGTCGAGGCCGCCGGCCAGGTTGAGCAGCGTCGACTTGCCCGACCCGCTGCGCCCCACCACCGCCACCGAGTCGCCCGCCTCGATCGACAGGTCGACCCGGTTCAGTGCGACGACACGCTCGGCGCCCCGATGGTACTCCTTGGTCACCTGCTCGAACTCGAGGAGTGCCACTGCCGTCCCTCCGCGCTCGGTCCTGCCCGCCCCGGCGTCACCTGGGGCTCCTCGCTGCACAGTAGACGCGGCGACCGAAGCGAATTGTCCCAATGTGAGGGGGGCGGCCGGCGGAATGGCCCGGCACCCGTCGCGTCGGGGGTGTCAGCCTTCGGCCGAAGGCACTTCGTCGGTCGCGTCGGGCGCGGGCGCGTCGGGCGCAGCGGAAGGCTCGGGCAGCAAGGCGGTGAGCGCATCGCCCTCCAGGCGGCGGAAGGCGCGGCGGCCGTTGTCACGCGAGAGGGTGGCGACCTCGAGGTCGTCGGCCACCAAGGTGCGGTCGGGTCCGGCCAGTGCGGTGACTGCCACCGACAGCGCGGCGGCCAGATTCATTCCCTCGGTCCAACCCTCCTCGACGCGTCCCGCGATCGTGTCGGCTTCGCCTCCCAGCACCGAGTAGTTGTTCTCATCCATCACGGTGCCGTCGTAGAGGATGTGGAACAACTGGTCGGGCTGGGTGTCGTCGTGGCCCACCTCGGCCACCAGGATCTCCACCTCCATGGGCTTCATCTCATGGGTGAAGACGTTGCCGAGGATCTGGGCATAGGCGTTGGCCAGGCTTCGGGCGTCCACATCCTCACGGCTGAAGCTGTAGCCCTTGAGGTCGGCATGGCGGACCCCGGCGATGCGCAGTTGGTCGAACTCGTTGTAGCGACCTACCCCGGCAAAGGCGATCTGGTCGTAGATCTCGCTCACCTTGCGCAGCGTGTTGGAGGTGTTCTCCGCACAGATCAGGATGCCCCGGTCGTAGCGAACGGCGGTGAGCGAGCGACCGCGGGCGATGCCCTTGCGGGCATAGTCGGCGCGGTCCTTCATGACCTGCTCGGGTGCGACGTAGAACGGCATGCTCATCGGGATGCGCCTCCCTCGGCGGTGAGGCGAGCGATGTAGGCCGCGAAGCGTTCGGCGACCTCGGTGTCCTCGAGGCGGGCGAACCCGCCGTCGGTGATGGTGGCCACCACCGGGTAGATGCCACGGATCGGGTCGGGCCCGCCGGTGGCCGAGTCCTCGTCGGCGGCATTGAACAGTGCGCTCACCACGAGCTCCACGGTGGTGTCGCGCTCGAGGGCCTCGCGGTAGCCCAGCTTGATCACCTGGCTCGCATAGATGGACCCCGATCCGGTGCAGGCGTAGTTGGTCTCCTCATACCGCCCGCCGGTGACGTCGAACTGGAACAGGCGACCGCTTCGGCGACGCTTGTCGTAGCCGGCGAAGAGCGGCACGACCACGAAGCCCTGCATGGCGGCGGGGAGGTGGCTCTTGACCATCCCGGCGAGCTGGTTGGCCTTGCCCTCCAACGACAGCTCGACGCCCTCGACTTTCTCGTAGTGCTCCAACTGCAGCTGGAACAGCTTCACCAGGTCCATGGCCATGCCGGCGGCGCCGGCGATGGCCACCCCGGAGTGGCGGTCGGCCGGGAACACCTTCTCCATCGTCTTGTGGGCGATGACGTTGCCGGCGGTGGCCCGCCTGTCACCGGCCATGACCACCCCGTCGCGATACCGCACGGCCACCACCGTCGTGCCATGGGTCACCGGAAGGTGGTGGGTGCCGTCGCCGGTCGGGAAGACAGGGGGTGCGCCGCCCCGGCGGGGCAGCTCACTGAAGCTGGGTCCCGGGTC
>JANMIX010000036.1:0-11868 GCA_031376015.1 Acidimicrobiia bacterium
CACCCGGCGGCACGGATGACCGCCCGGCAGGCCTCGTCGACCGCACGCCCGTCCACGCCGGGGCGCACGACGGCGACGCCGGCGGCCTGGGCCTCGGTCACGACGTCGAGCATCCGGCGCTGCACACCCGTGGGTGTGCCCACGCACACCGTGCGGGTCATGTCGGAGCAGTAGCCGTCCACCAGCGCCCCGAAGTCGAAGACCACGAGGTCACCCTCGACGATCCGGCGGGTGCTGCCCGAGGCCCGGTGGTGGGGCTTGGCCCCGTTGGGACCTGAGCCCACGATCGTCTCGAAGCTGTTCCCCGCCGCACCCCGACGCCGCAGTTCGAAGTCGAGCGCGAGGCCGATCTCGCCCTCGGTGGGCTGGCCGTCGAGCAGGGGCAGCACCGCCTCCAGGCTGGCGGTGGCGATGCCGGCGGCGGCCTCGATGCGGTCCACCTCACCGGTGTCCTTGACCAGGCGCAGCCCCTCCACCAGGCCGTCGAGGGGAACGAGGCTCGCCACCTCCGGCAGGTGGGTGCGCTCCATGGCCCGCAACTGGGCCCAGGTGACCGTTGCGCTCTCCAGCCCCAGCCGCCGCCCGCGAGTCGGGCCGGCGAGGATGGCGTACTGCTCGGGGGCGGTGAGCCCGATGGCCACCTCGACCTGATCGGCCACTCCAGCGGCGGCGAGTTCGGATGCCGCCTGCTCCCGGTAGCGGCCGTCGGTCACGAGCACGGCGTCGTGGGGGCCCACCAACAGCATCCCGGCCGAACCGGTGAACCCGCAGAGGTAGCGGATGTTGACCAGCTTGGTGACCAGCACGAACTCGGCGTCGGTGCCGGCGAGGGCGACGCGGAGCTTGGGCAGCCGGCCGGCCACGTCCATGGGCGCAAGATCGAGCAGCACCGCCCGAGCGTACCGGCACCCCGGGGGACGCTCAGGCCCGCAGGCACGCGGGCACGCGGGGCCGGGCGCGCGGCGAGCGCTCAGGCCCAGCCGGCCCGCAGGGCCTCGGCCGCCAGGCGGTAGCCGAGCCCACCGAAGCCGCACAACGTGGCCGTCGCCACCGGCGACACCACCGACACGTGCCGCCACGACTCGCGGGCGTGCGGGTTCGACAGGTGGACCTCGATGATCATCCCGTCGAAGGCGGCCAGCGCGTCGTGCAGGGCCCAGGAGTAGTGGGTGAAGGCGCCGGGGTTGATCACGATCGCCGCGCACCGCCCCCGTGCCCGGTGTACGGCGTCGACGAGGTCGCCCTCGTGGTTCGACTGCAGGTGCTCGACCGTGGCCGCGTCCGCCAAGGTGGCGCCGAACAGTGCGACATGATCCTCGAGGGTGTCGGTGCCGTACACCGTGGGTTCCCGATCGCCCAGCAGGTTGAGGTTCGGCCCGGACAGCAACAGGACCACCCGTTGCGCACTCGACTCCGTCATTGGGTTCTCCCCGACTCGTTGGCCTGCATCGCGGCGAAGGCCGCCCGCAGGTCCGGTGGCGCCACACCCTCCACGATCTCCACGCCGGCGTTCCCGTCGAGCACGAAGGTGAGGCCCCGCAGCGCCTTCTTGTCGCGGCCCATCACCTCGATCAGCACGTCCGGATCGGAGCCGGGCGGCAAGCTGGTGGGCAGGTCGTAGCCGGCCACGATGCGGCGGTGCTCGGCCACCCGGGCCTCGTCGATCCGACCGAGGATGCGGGCCAGTTCGGCGGCGAAGATCAACCCGACCGCCACCGCCTCGCCGTGACGCAGGTCGTAGGCGCCGACCGTCTCGAGGGCGTGCGCCAGCGTGTGGCCGTAGTTGAGCACAGCGCGACGGCCACCTTCGCGTTCATCAGCGGCGACGACCTCGGCCTTGATCCGCACGCACGCGGCGATGCGATCGGTCTCGTTCATGGCGTCGAGGTCCTCGGTGCACAGGAAGTGGTACTTGGCCACCTCGCCCCAGCCGGCCCGCAGCTCGCGGGGCGGCAGGGTCCGGAGGGCATCGGTGTCGCACACCACCGCGCTCGGCTGCCAGAAGGCGCCCACCAGGTTCTTGCCCTCCGGCAGGTTCACCCCGGTCTTGCCCCCGATGGCCGCATCGACCATTCCCAGCAACGACGTGGCCACATGCACCACCGGCACCCCACGGTGATAGGAGGCGGCCGCGAACCCGGCCACGTCGGTGACCACCCCGCCTCCCACGCCGATCACCACGTCGGCCCGGCTCAGCCCCCACTGGGCGAAACCGCGGCATAGGTCCTCCACGGTGGACAGGCTCTTGGCCTCCTCGCCCTGGCCGATGGTGAACACGCGGTGCTCCACGCCGGGGTCGACCTCGAGGTCGATCCCCTCCTGTGTGACGATCGCCGCCCGGCCCACGCCGGCAGGTAGCAGCTCGCGAAGGTAGGCCCGGGCACCGGGACCGACGACGACGTCGTAGCTGCGCAACCCCAGCGGCACGCGCACGGTGCGGCAGCCGGGCCGAGCGGCGGACTGTTCGTGCTCCTGCATCGCGGCCGTGACCACCGCAGCGATCTCGTCCTTGGCCCTGGGCTTGTCGTGGGCGAGGTAGTGACCCTGCACATCCACGGTGAGGTCGGCGACCTCCGCGTACCACGGAGCCCGTTCGACGAAGAGCCCCTCGAGCGTGCCGGCGGGATCGTCGCCGTCGAGGAGGGGGCGGTGCGCCCGGGTCCGGGTGCGCGACGCCAGGAAGCGGGGTTCGGCGTGCAGCCACACCACCAGCACATCGGCGGCCGCCAGACGGGCACGGTTGGCGGGCACCGTCACCACTCCCCCGCCGGCGGCGAAGACGATCGGCGCGTCGGCGCCCAGGGCGCCGAGAAGCACCTGCGACTCCACGCGGCGAAAGCCGGCCTCGCCGTCCTCGGTGAAGAGGTCGCGCACGCTGCGCCCTGTGCGGCGCTCGAGCGCCTCGTCGGCATCCACGAAGGGGCGGCAGAGCAACTTGGCGATCCTCTTGCCCACGGTGGTCTTGCCCGCCCCCATGAGACCCACCAGGACGAGGTGGGGGTGCTCCGCGTCAGCCATCGAGCAGGGACTCGAGGTAGCCGGCGTGGTTGCGTTCGAACTCGCCCACCGAGTCGCCCCCGAACTTGCGCTGCGCCTCGGCCGCCAGCACCAGCGCCGTCATGGCCTCGGCCACGACGCCCAGGGCCGGCACGGCGGTGACATCGGTGCGCTCCTTGAAGCTCACCGTCTCCTCCTTGGTGCGCACATCGACGGTCTTGAGCACGGGCCGGTTCAATGTGGCCAGGGGCTTCATGGCCAGGCGGGCCACCAGCAACTCGCCGGTGGAGATGCCACCCTCGACGCCGCCGGCCAGCGTGCCGTGACGCCGGTAGGTGCCGGAGGTCGCGTCCCAGGAGATGGGGTCGTGTGCCTCGGAACCCGCTCGACCGGCCACCTCGAAGCCGTCGCCAATCTCCACGCCCTTGACCGCCTGAATCGACATGAGCGCCTGGGCCAGCAGCGAATCGAGTTTGCGGTCCCAGTGCACGTGGCTGCCCAGACCCACGGGCACCCCATAGGCCAGCACCTCCACGATGCCCCCAAGCGAATCGCCCGCCTTCGCCGCCGCTTTGATGGCCTCGATCATCTCGGCCTCGGCGGCCGGATCGAAGCAGCGCACCTCGGAGGAGTCCACGGTGTCGAGATCCTCGGGTCGGGGGCGATCCGGTGCCTTGGAACGGGCGGAGCCGACCTGCAGCACGTGCGACAGGGTGCGCACTCCGATGCGGGCCAGCAACGCCTTGGCCAGCGCGCCGGCGGCGACCCGTGCGGCGGTCTCCCGGGCACTGGCCCGCTCCAGCACGTCGCGAGCATCGCCGAAGCCGTACTTCTGCATGCCGGCCAGATCGGCGTGTCCGGGGCGAGGTTGGGTGAGGGGCGAGCGGCTGGGGCCGTCCTCAGCCCGGGGCGACATCTCCAGGCCCCACTTGTCGGGGTCGCGGGTCCATTCGGTGTTGCCGATCTCCACCGCCACCGGTGATCCCAGCGTGCGGCCGTGGCGGACCCCGCCGAGCAGGGCCACCTCGTCCTGCTCGAAGCGCATGCGGGGGCCACGCCCGTAGCCAAGGCGCCGCCGGGCCAGGTCGCGCTGGATGTCCTCGACCTCGATGGGCAGACCTGCGGGCAGCCCTTCCACGATCACCACCAGGGCGCGGCCGTGCGATTCGCCGGCGGTGAGGTAACGCAGCACGTTCGGGATGGTACCGGGGGGCCAATGCTCGCCCCGAACCATTCCGGTGTCAGGGCGGCAGCAGGCGGTCGGCGTTGAGCACGGCGTAGTAGCAGGCCAGACACAGGGCCGGCCCGAACGGGAAAGCGCCGCGGCGACCTCGGACCAGGTTGGTGACCACCCCGATCACGACGCCCAGCACTCCGGCCACGAAGAGGGACTGGAACACCAGGAGCAGGGCCCGGGGCCACGTCCCCGCCACCCAGCCGAGGTACAGCCCCATGAACAGGGCCAGCTTCACGTCACCGAATCCCAGCGCCTTGGGGTAGGCGAGGTGCGGCAGGAGCAGCAGCACGAAGTACCCACACATGCCGGTGGCGGCAGCCGTCAGGTAGGGCCCGCGGTCCAGACCGAGCCCGAAGGTGGCCGACACCACCAGGACCAACCCGGCCGCCAACGAGGGAAACACCACCGTGTCGGGGATGCGGTACACCCGCAGGTCGATGGCCGACACCACGACGAGCACCGGCGCCAGCAGCACCAGGGCGACGACCGCCCACCACCGCTGGTAGGAGTGGGCCACATAGGCGCAACCGGCGCAGTTGACCGCGGCGATGGCCAGCCTGGCGGTCGTGGCCAGCGGCGCCGGGTCGGGCAGCGCCGCCACGATCGGGGCGAGGACGAACCAGCCCACCACTGCGGCGGCGAGGGCGATGAGCAGCACCGCGGGGGCATCCATTGCCGGCCGAATCTAGGCGGCCCTCGTCGTGGCGCAGGCGACGGTGGGGGCTTCGCCGCTGCGCATCGACCGCGCGGCGGCAACAGGTCCCGCCCCGAGGCGGACCGCTTCCCAGCCGGCGCCGATCAGGGCTTGGCGGAGGACAGGAACTTCAGCAGCAGGCTGCGATCGATGGAGCCCATCTCGGGGATCTCCTCCACCGCCTGCTCGCGCTCGCTGCCCGGTCGGGTGGCTGCGGCGGCCGCCACGGCTCGGGCGGCCGCGGGGCTCAGGGCCGCCAGTTGCCGGGCCACGGTCATCTCGTCGGCCTCGAACCCCGGGGCGTCGAACCCCTGGGCGTAGGACTCCTCGACGGAGCGAGTCGCCGTGTCGAAGGTCCCCTCCGCGGCACGCTCGCCGGCGTACTCGAACCCGAGGTGGCGCTGATCGCCGGCGGGGTCACTACTGGGGGCGGCATAGCCAGCCGGTTCGTAGCCACGGTCGAACGAGATCGGCTCGAAGGGCGTGTTGGTGCCGAAGGCGGCCTCCTCGACCGGGGAACCGGCCCACGCCGGCTGCTGGAACTGCATCGACTCCGCCGGGGTCCACTCCTCGGGCATCGACTCCGCCGGCATCGACTCCGCCGGCATCGACTTCGCCGGGGTCCACTCGGCCGGGGCACACACAGGCGCGCTGTCGGGCGAGTCGAGGACCGGAGTGTCCGGACCGCCGTCGTAGTCGGAGAACCCGCGGGGGAAGCGCAGCGATTCGGGGAGGTCGATTTCGACCGACGGACGGTGCAGCACCTCGGAGCCGTACAGCACCTGATACAGCGAGGGGACCGAGAGCTCCTCTCCCTCCTCGTGCTTCAGTTCCTCCCACGGCGCCACCGACCAGACGTCGGCTGGACCGCTGTCCCAGGTCACCTCGGCCGTTGAAGCCTCCGCCGAGACCGAAGCCATCGGGTCGAACTCCTCCACTGGGCCGGACTGCCAGGTCCACGACTCCGACTCCGACTCCGACTCCGACTCGGACATCGACTCCGACATCGACCCGGACATCGACCCGGACATCGACTCGGACATCGACTCCGATGACGCCAGTGACTCCTCGTGTGCCGCAGTCCATTCCGCCGGGACATGGACCTCTTCGGGGCATTCGTCATGTTGGGGCAACGGTGCTTCGATCTCGACCAGACCCACCAGGTCCAGGTCCCGTATGGCGCGGGCAACCTCGAACTGGTTGCCTCCCAAATGCGCAGCGATCGTGGCGACGGTGGCCCCGTGACCGACGGCGATCAATGCCCGCCACACCCACGGACCGATCAGAACACCGTCTTCGGAGATCTCCCGGGCGAGGCGCACCCACGAGTTGAGCGACGGCACCTGCTCGTTCTCCCACCGCACCGCAGCCAACGCTTCCGCTTCGACCAGCGCGGATTCGATGGGCCGGGGGCCGGCACCACCGCAGAAGGTGTCACCGGTCGAAAGCGGCACGCCGGGTGCGAACTCGAAGGTTCCGGTCATCGACTGGAGCAGCGCCAGAACCACCTCGGCGTGACTGTTCTCGCCATCGAGACCGGAGGCACAGGAACCCACGATCGCGCCGGAGTCAACCCACAGCCGACCCTCCCCCCGATCACCTCGAACGGTCAGACAGCCGTTGGTACCTGCCTTGGCGACGAGCCGAAGTACGTCGGCCAATGAGAACGTTTCGAGCGATCCTTCGAGTGCCACGACGACCTCCGTGCGGGGCAGAAATGCGAGCCAGTTCCGTCCCTTGGAGGGTGTGTCGGCCGTTCGGCCCTACGACTTCAGCGCGAATCGCGTCCAAGCGCATCGTGGGCGGCCGCACGCATCGCCGCGACGGGTGCCTCCCGCGAAGTCCACAGCGTGAAGGCGTGCGCAGCCTGGTGAACGAGCATGCCCAGACCGCCGACGCAGGTGGCCCCGGCGGCACCGGCCGCGGCCAGCAATGGCGTCACCTGCGGGTGGTACACGATGTCGACCACCGTCATCCCCGCGTGCAACAGGGCAGGGTCCAGCGCCATCGACGTGTCTGTGCCCATCCCGGCGGCCGTGGCATTCACGATCAGCTCGGCGCCCGCCAGATCCCCGGCGTCTGCCACCCGGAGCCCGAGCTTCGCCGCCGCCTCGGAGGCACGCTCCTGGGTGCGGTTGTGCAGCGACACCCGCGCGCCCGCGCCGGCGAGGGCCAGGGCGACGGCTCGGGCGGCGCCGCCGGCGCCCAGTACCACGGTCGACCGGCCCGCCACGTCGAGACCGGCGTCGAGGCGAAGACTGTCGAGCAGACCGGCACCGTCGGTGCTGTGCCCGGTCAACGACCCATCCGGTTCGACCACCACACAGTTCACCGCGCCGAGCAACGCGGCCTCGGGCGTGCAACGCGTGACCGCCGCAGCCACGGACTGCTTGTGGGGCATCGTGACCAGCAGGCCCAACAGCTCGAGGGTCCGCACCGCCGCCAGCGCATCGGCGGCGGCACCCGGGGCGACCTCGAAGGCGAAGAAGGCGGCATCGACCCCGGCCGCATCGAACGCGGCGTTGAGGATGACAGGTGACAGCGAGTGCCGCACGGGATGGCCGATCACTCCGGCCACCCGCGTCGTGCCGGTGATCCGCCGCTCAGCCACAGCCGAGGCCGGCGCGCGCGCACCGCCCCCTGGCCGCCTCGAACGCCGAGGGGCTGGCCGTGAAGAAGTGCTGGCCGGGGGGCTGCTCGGGGTCGAGCTCGTAATCGAGCCAGTCGCCGGATTCGGGCTGCAGCGCCGCCAGCAGGGAGGCCCTCGCCGGGTTGGCGATGGGCGTCGGGGGCAGTCCGACCCGCAGCCGGGAGTTGTAGGGGCCGTCGCGCTCCAGATCGCTGACACGCAGCGCACAGGGCTGCTCGTCCTTGAGATAGCAGAGGGTCGCGTCCACACCGAGGGTCATCCCCGCGGCGAGACGGTTGTAGATCACCCGGGCAATCTTGGCCCGATCGGCATCGACCTTGGCCTCCTTTTCGACCAGCGACGCCACAATCAGGGCCTGGTAGGGGCTGACCCCCACGAGCTTCACCGAATCGGCCAGGCCGATCTCGGCGGCCACCTCGTCGAATTGCTTGACCATCACCGCGAGGGCGTCGCGCTCGTCGGCCCCAGGGGCGATCTCGTAGGTATCGGGGAACAGGAAACCCTCCAGCGGTGCACTCGGGGGTTGTAACGAGGAACGAACCTGATTGGCGGCCAGAACCTGGGCGAAGCGGCCCACGGAGAAGGCCGGCAGGTCACGCGCGATGCGGGCCGGGATCTGGCGGATGTTCAAACCGGGGGGCACGGTGAACCGCAGCGCGGGGGGTGGCAACGGGCCGGCCTTCAGCAGGCGCAGCACCACGTCGGCATTGGCATGCAGCGGGAACCGATACTCACCGGCCTGCACGTTCGGGCTGCCCTTGACCTTGAGCCACAGCTTGAACAGGAAGGCGCTGCGCAGCACGCCCTTCTGCTCCAGGAGGTCGGCGATGGAACCGGCGGACGCGCCGCTGGGAATCTCCACCGTGATGGGGTTGCCGCCTCCTCCCGGATACAGCTGGTGCCGGGCCCACAGCCCCACCGTTCCGGCCAGCACGGCCACGACAACCATGATGCCGACCGCCACCACGGCGAGGCGCCGCGGCCGCGAGGGTTCCGCCGGCACATAGTCGTACTGCGGCTCGATGTGGTCAGTCACTGCTCGGTCCTCCCCAGGTTGGCGCGGGCATCCAGCCACGATTGCAGCAGCACAGTGGCAGCAGCCCGGTCGATCAGATCCTTGCGGCGCGGGCCCTTGACCCCCTGCTCGCGCAGACGGTCCGCCGCGGTCACGGTAGTGAAGCGCTCGTCTTGGGTCACCACCGGCACGTCGAGGTGGGCGCTCAGCTCGGCCACCTCGGCCTCGACGTTCCGAGCGGCCGGCCCGGTGCTGCCGTCGAGCGAGAGCGGCAGGCCCACTACCACGACCTCGGCCTCCCACTCCTCGACGAGGCCGGCCAGCACGCGGTGCGTCTCGACCATCGACCGATGGCGGGCCACGGTGGTGACCGGGGTGGCAACGGTGCCTCCCGAGTCGCTGACGGCGACGCCGATTCGGCGCGATCCGAGGTCGAAGGCCAAGGCGCGCATCAGGACAGGCCGGCGGCGG
Source organism: Acidimicrobiia bacterium (assembly GCA_031376015.1). Taxonomy (GTDB): domain Bacteria; phylum Actinomycetota; class Acidimicrobiia; order Acidimicrobiales; family JACDCH01; genus JANMIX01. Next base: position 9,065 of record JANMIX010000036.1, read on the forward strand.
CGCGGGCCAGCGCCAGGGCTTCGTCGAGGCCGGAGGGGTCCTTGCCGCCGGCCACTGCCAGCAGCGGGTCCTTGCCCCCTCCGCCCTTGATGGCCTTCGCACCTGCACTCACCAATTCGCCGGCGTGCAGGCCCGACTCGGCGGTGACCGCCGCCACCAGCGCGGCCCCGCCACCCTCGGGTGCGGCACCCAGCACGACGCCCCGGATGCCAGATGCGTCGCGCATGGCCACCGCAAGGTCGCGCAGCGCATCGCGGTCGAGGCCGTCGACGCGACTGACCACCACACCGTCGACGGCGGTGGCGAGCAGGTCGGTGGCCCGGGCGCGAGCCCCCGCGGTCTTGGCCGACCGCAGTTCGTGCCGGAGCGCCTTGAGCTCCTCCACCCGCTTGCGGGCACCCTCGACGACCTCGCCGACCGGCACGTTGAGCACGCCGGCCAACTCCTCCAACACCTGCTCGGTGTCGCGCAGTCGATCGATGGGACCGGTGCCGGTCACCGCCTCGATGCGGCGGAGGTTCGACCCGATCGAACCCTCGCTGACGACCTTCAGGGGACCGATGTCGCCGGTGGCGTGCACGTGAGTGCCGCCGCACAGTTCGGTCGAGTGCGGCCCCGCCTCCAGCACCCGCACCATGTCGCCGTACTTGTCGCCGAAGAAGGCGATGGCCCCCAACGCCTCAGCCTCGGCTTTGGTCGTCTCGAAGTGCCGCACCTCGCTGTTGGCCAGCACGTCGGCGTTGACCAGGTCCTCGAGCTCGCGGATCTGCGCGTCGGTGACCGGCTCGTAGTGGCTGAAGTCGAACCGCAGCCGCTCGGGGGCCACCAGCGAGCCCTGCTGCTTGACGTGGTCGCCCAAGACCGTTCGCAGCGCCCAGTGGAGCAAGTGCGTGGCGGTGTGGTTGCGGCGAATCGCAGCGCGGCGAATGCCGTCGATGGTGGCGGTTGCCTCCTGGCCTGACTCGATGTGGCCCTCCACCAGCCGCGCCACATGGCGGAACAAGCCGGGCAGGGCCAGCACCGTGTCGAGTACTTCGACGGTCCCCGTGGCGGTGGTGATGGTGCCGGTGTCGCCGACCTGTCCGCCGGATTCGGCATAAAACGGCGTGCGGTCCAAGAAGATGGACAACTCGCCTTCGGTGCCTTCGAGGACGGCCACCACGGTGGCGGGCGACGATTCGGTGTCACGCCCGACGAATTCGGTGGGGCCGAACCGGTCGAGCACGCTCTGGAAGTCGGTGAGGTTCTCGTACAGGGAGGCCTTGGACGCCTTCGACCCCGAAACCGCCTTTGCCCGAGCCAAGGCTGCGTCGTAGCCGGCCCGCTCGACTTCGATGCCGCGTTCCGCGGTGATCTCCTCGGTGACCTCGAGGGGGAAGCCGTAGGTCTCGTAGAGGTCGAAGGCCACCTCGCCGGCCAGGGTGTCGCCCCGCTCCAGGCCGGCCAGGCGCTCGTCGAGCAGCGACGAGCCGCGCGCCAGGGTCCGCCGGAACTGCGATTCCTCGCGACCCAGCACGTCGCCCACGCGGTCGGCTGCCGCCGCCAGTTCGGGGTAGGCGTCGCCCATCAACCCGACGCAACGGGACAGCAACGGGCCGGTCACCTCGCCTTCGGTGCCCAGCAGGTAGGCGAAGCGGATGGCCCGGCGGATGATGCGACGCAGGACGTAGCCGCGCTCGGTGTTGGAGGGGATGACCCCGTCGGCCACCAGGAACGCCATGGTGCGCGTGTGATCCGCCAGCAGTCGCAGCGCCACGTCGGTGCGCTCGTCGCCAGAACCGAGACTCCGCCCCGTGAGCGACTGGGCCGCCTCGACCAGTTTGGCGAGGTCGCCGGTGTCGAACACGCTGACCACCCCGTTGATGGCGGTGAGGAGCCGTTCCAGACCGGCGCCGGTATCGATGTTCTTCTTTGCCAGGTCCGAGAGCGATCCGTCGGGCTGGCGGAAGAACTGGGTGAACACCAGGTTCCAGATCTCCACGAAACGCTGCTCGGCGGCGGGGTTGGCGGGTCCACCATCGGGGCCGAACGCCGCGCCGAAGTCCCAGAAGATCTCCGAGGACGGGCCGCACGGCCCGACGTCGCCCATCTCCCAGAAGTTGTCCTTGTCGAGGCGCTGGATCCTCGCGGCGGGCAGCCCAACCTCATCGATCCACAGTTGCTCGGCCTCGTCGTCGGAGACGTGCACTGTGACCCACAGTCGATCAGCGTCCAACCCCAACGGGCCGGTGAGCAGTTCCCAAGCCCACACGATCGCGTCACGCTTGAAGTAGTCGCCGAAGCTGAAGTTCCCGAGCATCTCGAAGAAGCTGAGATGCCGGGCCGAGCGCCCGATGGCGTCGAGATCGTTGTGCTTGCCACCGGCCCGTACACAACGTTGCACGCTGGCGGCCCGGGGCGGATCGAAGGGTGCCGGTTCCTCGCCCAGGAAATAGGGCACGAACGGCATCATCCCCGAGTTGGTGAACATGGGGGCGCTGGGATGGTGCGGGATGAGCCCGGCCGAAGGGACGATCGTGTGGCCGCGCGCAGCGAAGAACGACGTCCACTCGCGCCTCAGGCCACTGGAATCCATTCGAGCAGGCTACCGACCGCTTCGAACCAGATCGGCTCGCAACTCCTGCTCGCGCTCTCGCATCGCCTCACGACCCTCGGCCACCGCCGCCCGCACGTCGGCGCCGAGCCCGCGCAGGGCACCGGCGAGATCGGCCGAGACGCGTTCGGGCGTGTAGCGGGCAACGGTCTGCTTCACGGTGCGGGTGAGCCAGAACGACAATCCGAAACCGAACCCGACGCCGATCAGG
>JANMIX010000081.1:0-4010 GCA_031376015.1 Acidimicrobiia bacterium
TTCCAGTAGCTCGAGCGGGGCATTCCGATGATTCAGGCTGATGACGACGACAGACACGCCTCGAGGCGCTCCTTCGCTTCGGCGAGGTTCCCCTCGCGTATGAGCAACAGCATCCCCGAATCGAGGGCCTCCTGCCAAGCCAGCCCCTCCGTGGCGACCCCCCGCGAGCGGAGTTCCTCACGGGCATCGGACAACAGATCCAGCAGTGTCTGATATTCCGGACCGAATTCTGCCTCGAGCCGGGATCGGACCCAGGATGCCAGCGCCGGGCTCCGACCCGCGGTGCCCACCGTCACGAGCAGATCGCCCTGACGCACCCGGGCCGGAAGGATGAAGCCACAGTTTTCGGGGTCATCGGCAGAATTCACCCACACTCCGGCCGCCTCCCCATCCTCGAACACCTGCCGGTTCACCCGGGCATCGTCGGTGGCGGCGATGACCAGGCGGTAACCGGCCGCCTCGCCGGGCCGGTAGGGCCGAGCGTGCAGTCGGGCACCCTCCAGGGCCGAGAACCCCTCGGCGAACTCGGGGGCCACCACGTCGAGCAGCGCCTTCGCCTCGAGGAGGCCGCGGGCTTTGCCCAGCGCCACACCGCCGCCTCCGACCACCAGACAGCGGCGGCCGGCCAGCCGCAGGTGCACGGGGTAGAGCGGGTCGGTGACCGGCATCCTCAAGCGGTCGCGCTGGTGCGGCGCTGTTGATGGAACGACAGGATCTGCAGTTCGAGCGCGAGGTCGACCATCCGTAGGGCCACCCCATCGGGCACGGTGATGACCGCCGGCGCGAAGTTCAGAATGGAGGAGACGCCCGCCGCCACCAATTGGTCCGCCACCTGCTGGGCCGCAAGCGCGGGGGTGGCGATCACACCGATGGCAATCCCGTGCTCGGCCACCAGCGCCGGCAACTCGGCCTCGCTCCGCACCCGCCGGCCGGCCACCTCGGTGCCCACCTTCGCGGGGTCGGCATCCACCAGTGCGGCCACCTCGAATCCTCCGGCGCTGAACCCGGCGTAATTGGCCAGGGCGTGGCCGAGGTTGCCGATGCCCACGATGACCACCGGCCAGTGGTGGGTGAGTCCGAGTTCCCGGTTCATCTGGAACATCAGGTACTCGACGTCGTAGCCGACGCCACGAGTGCCGTAGGAGCCCAGATAGCTGAGGTCTTTGCGCACTTTCGCGGCATTCACCCCGGCCATGTCGGCCAGACGCTCGGAGGACACGGTGGTCGTTTCCCCCGCCAGTTCAACCAGGCTCCGCAGGTAGACGGGCAAACGCGCCACCGTCGCCTCGGGAATCCGACGGCGGATGCGCTCTTCCACGATGCGCACGGTATACCCCGGTTCACATGTGCACGAGGATGGCGGGCGATGGCATCGCGCGCCGTCGGGGCGGGCAGACTGGGATCATGCGCCCGTCCGGTTGGTACACCTCCGGCCCGCGCCGCTGATGACCCTGCACGCGGCGCTCGCCGGCGCCGCCACCGTCATCGCCCTGGCATTCGCGGCGTCGACCTTCGAGCGCTGGCTCGACCGCCGGGCGCCCCATCAGGGGGCATGGTCAGCGGCGCTGGGCATCTTCGCCCTGGCCTCCGCCGCGCTCTGGGTGGGCGCCACCTTCGGATGGTCCAGCATTTCGTTCCGGGCCTTCTACCTTTTCGGGGCCATCGTGAACGTGCCGGAACTGGCGCTGGGGACGGTGTACCTACGAGCACGACCGGCCACCGCCCGCCGGGTTGCCTGGGCGGTACACGGCTTCTGTGTGTTCTCCGCCGGCATCATGGTGGCGGTCCCCCTCCGCGGGGCCGTCCCGGTCGACACACTGCCGCAAGGGTCGGCGGTGTTCGGTCCGCTCCCGCGGGTGCTGGCCGCGGTCGGGTCCGGGGTCGGGGCCACGGTGATCCTCGTGGGGGCGCTCACCAGCGCCGTGCGCTTGGGCCGCAACCCGTCGACGCGCCGCGCCGCGCTCGGCAACGTCTGCATCGCGGCGGGCACCGTGGTGCTGGGCGCGGGGGGCGTGCTCAACTCGGTGCTCGACGAGATGGATGGCTTCGCCGTGTCCCTGGTGGCGGGGATCTCGCTGCTCTTCGTCGGGTTCCTACTGCCCCAGGGGGCCGCCCAGCCCGTTCAGCGCAGGGCCCGGCGCAGCACCTTTCCGCCGGATCCGGTGGGGAGTTCGTCGACGAACATCACCTTCTCGGGGCACTTGTAGCGAGCCAGGCGGTCGGCACAGAAGGCGATGATCTCGTCCTCCTCGAAGGAACGGCCCGGTTCCACGACCACGTAGGCCTTGACCGCTTCGCCCGAATACGGGTGGGGCACACCCACCACCGCGACGGCCGCCACACCGGCCATCTCCAGCAGGACTTCCTCCACCTCGGCGGGGTACACGTTGAACCCCGAGACGATGATGAGGTCCTTCGCCCGGTCCACCAGGAACAGACAACCGTCGTCGTCGACCACGGCGATGTCGCCGGTGCGCAGCCATCCATCGGCCGTGACGGCGTTGGCGGTGGCCACGGGATCCTCCCAGTAGCCGTCGAACACGTTGGGTCCCCGGACCCAGACCTCGCCGGCGTCGCCCACCAGGGCGTCGTCGCCCTCGGAATCCACGAGACGGACCTCGACCCCCGGCAGCGGTACCCCGATCGAGCCACGCTTGTGATTGACCCCCGCCGCCGAGGCAACGACCGGCGAGGCCTCGGTCAGCCCGTATCCCTCGGCGATGCTCAGGCCGAACCGCCGCTCGCACACCTCGGCCACCTCGTTGGAGAGCTTCGAAGCTCCGGAGGTTGCCAGGCGGACGCTGGCGAACGCGCTCGCATCGGCATCGGGTAGCGCGGCCCACGCCCCCCACATCGTCGGCGCGCCGGCGATGATCGTGACGCGATGGCGTTCGATCGCCTCCAGGGCGGAACTGGGGTCGAAGCGTTCGATCAGCAGCACCGAGGACCCTGCGTTGAACGCCATCCCCAAGACGACGTTCAGCCCGAAGATGTGGAAGAGGGGGAGGACCCCCAGCACCACGTCGTCGGGGCCTTGCATGCGGGGGTCGTGCGCCTGGAGTTGGTCGATGTTGGCGAGCAGGCAGCCGTGAGTGAGTCGGGCCGCCTTGGGCGAGCCGGCCGTACCCGAGGTGAACATGAGCACAGCGAGATCGCTGGCGGCGCGCTCGACCAAGGGCGCCGACGAACCGTGGGCCAGGTCGTCCAGCATCACCGCATCGGGCAGATCGACACCCTCGGTGGCAACGACGCACGTCAACGTCGGGATCTTGGAACGGTCGACTCCGGCGAAGGAGGCGCGCCCGGTGGGGCCGACCACTACTGCCCGCACCGCCACCGCCGCCAGTTCCCGCTCGAGTTCGCGAGCGGGGCTGGTCGGGTTCAGCGGCACCGCGACGAGGCCGGCACCGAGGATCGACAGGTAGGACACCGCGAAGTACCAGTTGTTACCGGCCAGGATCGCCACGCGGTCGCCAGGAACCAGGCCCTGGTCCCGCAGGCCGGCCCGCAACCCCGCAACCTGCTCACGCAACTCCCCGTAGGTGGTGACACGGCCCCGAGAGATCAGGGCCACGCTCTCCGACGGGTGCGCTTCGATGACCGACGCGAGGTTCAAGTGGACTCATTTCCTTCGCAGACGCCGTCCCGGCTCATTCCGGGAGGCACCCGATTGGTTGCATTCAATTGCGGCTCTTGGTCTGCCGATAGTGCTCATGACCGCGTACCTGGGGCAACCCTGCCCCCACCCCTGCCTGGTCAGGACCAGTCGGAGACTGATGAAAAAGCTGTTCGGCGTCGTGTTGTGCGCCCTGCTGATGGCCACCGTACTGTTCGGCGCCCCGAGCGTCGCCAGCGCCGCGCCTCTCGCCGACCCCAACGCCGAAGCCCAGTTCGTAGCGAAGATCAACCAGGTGCGAGCCCAGCACGGGGTCAAAGCGCTCATCGTGGACAACGCCATGGTCAGCGTTGCTCGGCGGTGGACAGACCACATGAACGCGGCCGGCCAGATC
>JANMIX010000137.1:0-2114 GCA_031376015.1 Acidimicrobiia bacterium
CCACCTCCAAGACCGGCCCAACGTCGAACTCCTCGAGCAGGCCGCACAACGTCTCACCGAAATGGACGTCATTCACGGTGGCAAAGCGGCACAGCAACTCTCCGGCGGGACGATCGAGCGTGCGCACCACGACGCCGTCGAGGTTCAGCTCCGTGCCCGGCACCAGTTCGGTGTACCGGCGGATATCGGAACCGTCGAAGATGACCACCTCGTCATCGGCGACCGTGGTCACCTCCGGCGGCACGCTCAGCGGCGGACTGTTCACCAGGGACGTTCGCGCCGGGCGGCCACCGGTTTGGCCCACCACCGCCCCGCGAAACGCCATGCGGGCGGATCATCGCTGACGACCGGCGGTGCCGGCCGCGGCCATGACATCTCGACCGCTGCCGCGATCGCCGCGAGTTCCTCCGGAGTCGGGTCCTGGGGCACGCCGGAACGGTAGCCGTCCACCCACACAGGGTCGACCCGAGCGCGCGGGTAGGCCCGAGAACCTGCACGGCTCCGTGGGGTGCACCGTGAGGAGACCCGCCTCCCCTCCCCACGGGCACCACGTTCCCGCCCCACCACGGGTCCGATCACCGGTCCAGGGCTTCCCCTCGACCGTCCCGCCAGGCATGACCGGATACGTCCTTGGCGCTACCTCATGGCACGCATTGCCACATTTGGCCAAGATTTTCCGAAAATGGACAAGTAGCATCGCTACGGAGCTCGTGGCGCCCCCAAAGGCAGTCCGAGCGGCACGACGACGCCGACCGGACGAGGCGGACGCACCGACCAAGGGGGGCAGCCACGAGCGGGGAAGAGAGTCAGATGGCCACGGACAAGGCTCCCACCGACCGCGAACCTGCGAGGGCGCTCGTGTTGATCGTCGAGGACAACGAACGAAACCGCCGCCTGACCCGCGATGTGTTGCGCGCCGGCGGGTTCGACACCATCGAGGCCCCCGATGCCGCCTCTGCGCTGGACATGGCACGTCAGGTGCATCCCGACGTCGTGCTGCTGGACATCCGGCTGCCCGATCGTCCCGGCGACGAGGTGTTCCTCTGCCTCCGCCAGGAGGCGGATACGGCTCGGACCCCGGTGATCGCGCACACCGCCTACGCCATGGAGGAGGACCGGACCCGCCTGCTGCGTATGGGCTTCGACGGCTACCTCAGCAAGCCGATTGACGTGCGCACCTTCGCCGCCGAGATTCGTTCGATCTGCTCCGGCACGAGGCCGCACTGAGATGACCGAGGCGCCCGCGCTCATCCTCGTGGTGGACGACGACCCTGCCACGGCCCGCCTCTTGTGCGGGGTCCTAGCCGGCGCGGGCCATCACACGATCACGGCCCGCACTTCGAACGAGGCGTTGGACCTGCTGGCCCGCGAGCCCGATGTGGTGCTGCTCGACCTGATGCTGCCCGACTGCGATGGTCACGCACTCTGCCGGATGTTGCGGGCCGACCCCGCGACCGTGGCACTGCCCGTGCTGATCATGACCGCCGCGGGCGAGGCCGAGCGCCTGGCCGCCTTGGAATCGGGTGCCGATGACTTCCTCTCCAAGCCATGGAACCGGCCCGAGTTGCTGGCCCGAGTCGCGTCGCTGCTGCGCGTCCGCCGCTATCAGCAGTTGATCGAGGCCCAGAGCACCGAGCTGGCCCGTTGGGGCCACGAGCTCGAGATCCGCGCCGCCTCGCAGGTGGCGGAGCTGGACCGACTGCGCCGCCTGCGGACCTTCCTGTCCCCCCAGGTGGCCGAGCTGGTCATCTCCGCCGATGACGATCTGCTGGCGCCACATCGCGTCGAGATCGCGGTACTGGTGGCCTCGCTGCAGGGCTTCGCCGAACTGACCCTGCGGGCCGAACCCGAAGAGGTCATGGCGGTTCTGGGCGACTTCCACGATGTCATCGGCGAGGCGGTCGAACAGTTCGATGCCACCGTGGGCAAATTCACCGGCGACTCCGTGCTGCTGTTCTTCAATGACCCCGTGCCCTGTGCAGACCCGGCCGCCAGCGCCACCGCCTGCGCCGTGGCCCTGCGAGACGGTGTCGCCAAGCTGGCACGGCAGTGGGTTCCCGGTGGCCAGGAGCTCGGCCTCGGCCAAGGGGTGACCCTCGGCTACGCCAACATCG